>CAIYRG010000025.1 GCA_903928515.1 uncultured Alphaproteobacteria bacterium
CCGATTTAGCTGAGCCTGCGCGAAGTTCCGACAGCACATAAAATTTTAGCGATAAATATTTGATTGACGGGAATAAAAATTACTATACAAGAAAATATAAAATTGGTGTTCAAAAATGCGAATTGGCTATTATACGGCTGCTCTCTGCCTAACGGGCATTTTGTGTTTGCCTTCGTGGTCTTTGGCGCAAGAATTAACTTCAAAGTCAACTGCACAAGTGGCTATAAATAAAGGGGCCACCCCCGCCTCTCTGAGGCGAAAGTTGACTTCTGAACTTCAACTTCAAGCGATGAAAAACCTACTGGTAACCAATTTTTCAATCGCTATGTCTTCCCAGATCGAAGCCAAACTCCCCGGCTTGATCGAGCAACTGGGAGACAATTTCCAAATCACTATGGACCCGCCGGATGGTGAGGTCCTTGTAGGCAAGGCCACTTTAACCGTGTCGGCCGCCGATCTTAAGAAAATGCTTGTGAACAACGGCATCGGTGCGGGAGACATCGCGGCTAGGTCCGCAAAGATCGTGATCTCGATCGATGAGTTCATTGGCGTCGCGACAACCAACGACGCGCAAAAGGCCACTTCGGTCGAGATTCAATATTCTCGAGACGGCAGCTCCTTCTCTGACGATAGCGTAAGGGCTTCAGGCAAAGACAGTAGCGCATCGAGTGCGGCGCAATACGCCAAAAGCTCTTCAAGCGCGAGTAACGCGAACTCGGTCAGCGTGGCCGGTCGTAGTTCTTCTGCCGTTGCGAGCCGAGACCGCGCCCAAATAAGCGGCGCGCGATCAGATGCCGCCGCGTACCAAGGAGTTAATGGGCAGGCGGCGGCTGCTTCAAGTCAACAATATGCTGGCCGCGCGGACTCCAGCATGGCTGCATCGGCATCGTCTCAATTTGCTGGAGCGGCTTCTTCGCGCAGCGCCTCTACCTCGAACTCAGAGGGGGCTAGTGCGAGGAGTTCAGCATCTTCTTCTTCTTTCAGCGTAGATCAGAAGGCCGTCAAGCAACAAACGGACAAAGAGAGCCTCTCAATCAAGACGAAGATGCCAGAATTCGACAATGCAAAGCCATTGGGTGCGGGTGACCAGGTTCTCGTTGCGCGTCTGGGTGGCGAGTTCCAGCAGAACGGTCTAGTCCTAGTTGCGGAGAATGATCTTCGTTCCGACGGCACCTCTCTTGTGCCTGTATATCAAATTATCAACAAGGGTCTTTCCGATCAATACATAAGCCGTATTAAAAGTAAGAAAATAAATGCTGATGTATGGGCAACCGGAACGGCTAACTATACAATAGTTGGAACTAATGCGACCGGAACCCATTGCAATGGCAGTCTTTCTGTGGAGGCTCGCTTCATCGAAACTAACGAGGTGTTTTTCTCCGACTCGATCGCGGCCATGGCGGCTGGCGAGGGAGACCAAAATTGCCGGGCCAAACTGGGCGTCGCCCTGGCCACCTCGCTAGCCCAGAGGCTGGGCGCTAGGGCGAACGAGCAGCTAAATGCGATCAATTCGCGCGGCCGAGTCTACCAGCTGTATCTTTATTCGACGGCCGACCTTACTCGTTCTGACCGGAATCAACTGCTTGATCAGCTGCGCAACATCGCAGGTGTTCAGATGAGCGAGCCGAATATCTCGGATCGTAATGTTATGATCCAGATCCAGTATGCAGGTGACTTGAAGTCGACGCTCGATAAGATGTTGGATAAGCTGCCCTGGGCCAGCGCAGACATCCGGGACAAGTCTGACAAAATCTGTATCGGCATCCAAGGCGCGGCGGCTTGCCCAGCTGAATTCAAGTGAGATAATTGATTTGAAAGCGAGCGTCGCGGCGGCAGCCGCCCTGTTTGCCGCCACCCCCGCCGCGGCGCAGGCACCATTCCAGCACTATGTTTTCCCGCTGTCGGGCGTGACGGGCATCAGCCGTTCTGCGCAGTCCGGTGGCGATCCGGCGTCGGCAGGATCGAGATATGGGGGTATGATTGACGCTCGCTACGCCGATCTGTTCCTGGACGACGTGACCCAAAAGCAGCTGGTCGCCCAGTTTCAGGACAATGTGGCAAAGGCCTTCGTTGGGTCCGTTATCGGACCCAACCAGGTGTCGACTGCGACGCTAGGGCAGTACAAATTCGAGCCCTACAGCGCCGCCGAATGCAAGCCGGCCTTCCGCGCCAACTATCGCGATGCGTTCGCCATCGCGATAGGCGTCAGCCGCGTATCCGCCTATTTCAATACATTTGGTGCCTCGACGCAGGTGCTGGTGCCAATCACCTACACGCTGCGCTTCGTGAAGCTTAACGGGGCCGAGGTCATCTTTTCCGGGAGTCGGACAATCTATACCGACCTCACCTCAGTCACGGCGGATTTCTACAAGCCCGGCACCACGGATATCTCGGTGGCTAACGCCGAACTCCTTAAGGCGGCTATCGTTCGCGATGCGACACAGGCAATCGACCTTTTGGTCCAGGAAGCCGCCAAGAGCTTCAAGCCCAAGGTCACAGAAGTCAGCGTCATTGCCAAGGACGGGGACTATTTCATCTTCGACCACGGCAGCGAGATTGGGTTCTCCTCCGGCGACGGAGGTGGCGCACTAGAAGCCGTTGACAGCAGCGGCAAGTCCGTCGGCCTTTTCGATATCGTCTATACAAGCGATCGCGTGGCGATCGCTGTTCCCAGCAATTTCAGTCCTGACGTCAGGCGTGCGACTCAAGCGATATCCGTCGGCGCCAAATTAAATTTCGAGTTCAGCAAGCCTGGACGCGATGACGCCAAGCCGACCCTGCTGGCTGTGCAGTACACCGCCGGCGATAAGGCTGAGCTCGGCAGGCAGCAGGTCATGGACAATGCACTGCAGTCCATTATCGCCGACGACATTGGCTATCGGGCGCCATTCAATCTGCTCAAGCATGACCCCGACTTCGTTCTCATGAAGAATCAGATCAGCGCAGAGGCCAATTGCGCGTCGCAGATATATGAGCAGATGCCGGGTTTCGCGGTCGGCCAAACGATTAGGCACCGCGATCCGGATTACTTCCTTCGTCTCGATTCCGTCGTCTCTCCTGAGTACCGGATCAGCGGCGTCCAGGGCGCGGTGGTCAAGGACATATTCGAAACCGCGGTTGAGCTGAGCACGATCGATCGCGGCCAGGCTATTCGCCAGGTGTTCGTCGGCCGCAGCGCCTATGAGGCGGCGCGGGTCGGCGACAAGGGCCTGTCCCTCGAGCAGGCCAGGGAAGTGAGCCTTAAGAACGCAGCGGCGGCTGCCATGCAGTCGATGATCCAAGGCTTCAAGAGTGCGCCGCGGACCGTCGCCATCAAGAGCGTCAACGGCAATCAGCTCACCCTGGCCGAGCCGATTTCGCCTAGCGACTTCAAGACGACTGGCGTAGTCAGACCTCTGCGCGTGGGTGCGAAGACCTTACTTCTGCCCATCGGCGTCGGCGAAGCAAAGCTCGACCAGCCGCAACAGCCGACCACCTCACTGACCTTCAAAGGCAAATTACGAACCGGCGACCTTTTGGCTCTTGTATCCGATAGCGCCCAGCGCAAGCCGCTGCAGATCTGCGACGCAACGCATCAGCGGCGGTTTTTGACGGCTCCCTTACAAAATGCGTCGGGGGCGGAAGACCTGATGGCCCGCGCAGTCGGCGCGCAGCTGAAGAGCGAAGTCCTGCTCGAGACGGATCCGACCTACCTCAACAGCGCCAAGTCCGCACTGGTAGGCGGGTATTTCGACGAGATGGAATTTGGCACCCGACCAGCACCAGCCGCCTGTCTGATCGGCATGGAGCTGCAACAGCTGACAAAGTCGGATTGCACGGGCAACGCCTGCAGCGGAGAGGCGGCGGTTTCGGCCGGCTTGCGTGTGATAGAAGGCCAGCAGAAGGTAGCCGAAGCGACCTCGGGGGTGCGCTACACCTACACGGGACTGCCGACCACAGCCGTATCGCCTTTTGTAGGTGTCGCGGCTTTCAAGCACCACCTCGACAGTATTTCTGAGTTAGCAGCAAAAATTCCTTAGGAGATCAAAATGCGTTTCAAAACTATTTCGTTGGCGCTTGCCTTGGCACTCGCTGGTGTTGGTGCCGCACAGGCCCAAGGGTTTGGCGGTCTTGCAGGCAAGCTACCGGGCATCCCAGGCCGATCCGCGGCTCCCGCCGGTGATGTGGACGCCCAGGTGGCTGCGTTTAACGAGGACGCCACCGAGATCCGCGCTGCCGTCTTTTTTTCCGTCGAGCAGATCCTCGCCGCAGTGGGAACGAAGGAGCAGATCGCAAAGGTAAGGGTGAATCTTGATGCCTCAAATAAGGTAACCAATCCGAAGGAGTTAGGAAGTCTACAGGGCGCTGTGCTGAAGACCGAAATGCAGCAGGCCCAGGAGGCACTGAACGCTAAGGACGCCACGGAAAAGTTGGAAAAGATGTCTCCAGAAATGCGCGCTAAGGTCGGCAAGTCCATGCTGGCGCTTGGCATCGCAGCCCTGCGCATGCCCAACACCATCAAGACCGGCCAGGGTATAGTCCAGGGTGCCGCCGCCAACCCTATGAGCATCCCGAAAGTTATTCCGGTCAAAGACGGGCTGGCGATGTTCGCCGACATACTGCCGAAGCTGCCAACGCTGGTCCAGGCGGGCTTTAAGATGATGCGTGACGTGAAAATGGATCCGGGTAATCCGAGCGCTGACGCTAAGCCGGTCGTTGATAACAATATCTCTTTCCCCGCCTAATTGCGCCTGTTTACCGGCGTGCAACAAGGACCCCGTTAGCGGGGTGATCGTCGCCTAAAAGGGCCCCATCATTCTGATTGGGTTAGGCGCGGCCGTTTGGGTTCAGCCAAGTGATCGAGATCGGGATGTTGGTAGTGGAGACAGTGGTTCGGATCCGCCGAGAGTACGCGGCGGGTGACGTGACCCCCGTTTCTCATCCAGCCATAACGAGAGTCCTGAGTTGATCTGAGCCTTGGTCTTCGTTGGTTGCAAGAGGCCGGTGCGCGGAGCCATCAGGTTGCGCAGCGTGCCGGCCGGACTC
>CAIYRG010000026.1 GCA_903928515.1 uncultured Alphaproteobacteria bacterium
CCAGGCGCGCGCCTTCTTCATCGTGTCGCAGGCCTTGATTCCGTAGACGGTGATCGTTTTGGCCATGTCATCCTTCCAACTTCACATTTGCACTGTCATGCCCGTAGTGGCGGCATCCAGGACTAACTGCCAGGACACATTATACGACCAATCCTGGATTCCCCGCTTTCGCGGGAAAGACAGCGAGGATTGTTCATCACGATAGCGAGATTCTTTTTCCCCCGGTGCCGGAAAATGACGCCGTCATCGGTCTATGGAAGAATGTCAGGGACAACACGACATTCCAGCCTCGCCGCCGATTGACCATCCGGAGACCACAATGAGCCTGAAGCTCTACATGCACCCGCTCTCGTCCTACTGCCACAAGGCGCTCATCGCCTTTTACGAGAACAATATCCCCTTCGAGATCATGCGCGTGGACGATCCGGCCATTCACGCCGAGTTCAAATCGCTTTGGCCGGTCGGCCGTTTTCCCTTGCTGAAAGACGAATCCCGCGGCGGGTGGCTGGTGCCGGAATCCAGCACGATCATCGAATATCTGGCGCAGTATTATCCCGGTGCCGTGAAGCTGGTGCCGGAAGATCCCGACCTCGCGCGCCGGGCCCGCATGATCGACCGCTTCTATGACAATTACCTGCACACACCGATGCAGAAATTCGCCTTCGATAGAAACCGCCCGGAGGAAAAACGCGACGCCTATGGCGTGGACGAAGCCCGTGCCCTGTTCCGCACTGCGCTGGATTTGGTGAACGCCGACATGGCGAACAAAATCTGGGCGCTCGGCGACACGTTCACGATGGCCGATTGCGCCGCCGCACCTCCGCTGTTCTACGGCAACATGATGCTTGGCTCGTTCCGCGAGACGCACAAAAACGCCACCGCCTATCTCGAACGCTTGATGGCGCGTCCCTCCTACGCCCGCGCGCTGAAAGAGGCCGAGCCCTTCCTGCACATGGTTCCGAAAGACTGAGGTCTCAGAGGCCCAGCGCGCTCAAACCCGGATGGTCATCGGGCCGCTTGCCCAACGGCCAATGGAATTTCCGTTCGTCTTCGCGGATCGGCAGATCGTTGATGCTGGCGATGCGCCGCTGCATCAGGCCGTGCGCGTCGAATTCCCAATTCTCGTTGCCGTAGGAGCGAAACCAGGCCCCGGCATCGTCGTGCCATTCATAGGCGAAGCGCACAGCGATGCGGTTCTCGTGGAACGCCCACAATTCCTTGATTAGGCGATAGTCCTGCTCGCGCGCCCATTTGCGGGTGAGGAAATCTTTGATCGCCTCGCGGCCTTGTAAAAACTCGCTGCGGTTCCGCCACACGCTGTCAGGCGTGTAGGCCAGCGACACGCGCTCGGGGTCGCGCCCGTTCCACGCATCCTCCGCGCCACGCACCTTGCGCATCGCGTCCTGGGCGTTGGTGAACGGCGGCAGTGGCGGGCGTTCGGCTTCCATCGTCGTTCAAACCTTCTTTGCCAAAAACACGCCCAACATCATCACGGCAATTCCGAGCGCCCGTCGCGCGGTGATGGGCGTGGCTTGCGCGCCGAACAGCGCGAAATGATCGATGGCGGCGGCCGAAACCAATTGCCCCACCAACACGAGGAAGATCGCATTGCCGACACCGATGCGCGGCACGGCCCATGTGATCGAGAGAACGTAAAACGCAACGAGAAAACCGCTCAAATAATCGCGCGGCGGCGCGCCGACCCAAAATTTCGGCGGCAGGCCATGCACCAACAGCGCAATGGCCGCAATCACGGTTCCGGAGACGAACAAGAACACGGTCGCTGCCTGCGGGCTTGCCATCCGCGTGCCGAGATCGGCGTTGAGCGCCGCCATGATGGGAATACCGATACCCGCCACGAACATCAGAACGAAGGGGCCTAAAGCAGTGTTGGGCATGTGCGAATCCTCACAAGGCAGTGACTCGTATTTGGATAGCGTTACTATGATCGTGACCGCGTGGAGAAATGGCAATGGCCGAACTGGTTCTCACCACCTTCGATTGGGTTCCCGAAATGCCGCGCGGCTATGTGCGCGACATCCGCATACGTTGGGCTTTGGAAGAAGCCGGCCTGCCCTATCGCGTCGCCAGCGTGCCGTTTCGCGACCGCGGCCCTGAACATTTCGTCCATCAGCCTTTCGGCCAAGTGCCCTATCTCGCCGACGGCGACATTTCCCTCTTCGAGAGCGGCGCAATACTGCTCTATCTCGGCGAGCGCAGCGCCGCGCTGATGCCCACAGATGCGCGCGGCCGTGCGGAAGCGTTGGAATGGCTGTTCGCGGCGCTCAATTCGGTGGAGATGGCTAGCCTGCCGTGGGTGTTGTTCAAATTCTCAGGCCAAGCCGCCGACAATCCGGCATGGAAACAATTCGACGGCTTTCTCAAGACTCGCCTGCAACACATGGAAACGGTGTTGGCGAAGCGCGAGTGGCTGGCGGGCACGTTCTCCATCGCCGACATTCTCATGGCCGATGTGCTGCGCCTGGTGAATCGCCTCGACGGGCTCGCTGACTATCCCGCGTGCCGCGATTACCTCGCGCGCGCCATTGCGCGGCCCGCGTTCCAGAAAGCCTATGATGATCAGATGGCGCACTTTGCTGGAAGCGTAGCGACCTAGCAAAGCTGCGCCTGCGCTAGCGTTTCTTAGTAAGCCGTAGCGAACTTAGAAACGCTGCGCTTGTAAGAAGGCCGACGCTCAGGGCCGGAACAGCGTCACCGCGCCCAAGATCAACTCGGCCAAAATGAGCACCACGATCAACAACTCCACGCGCGCCGAGCGCGCGGTGTCGATCAGATCGGTGAAGGTTTCCGCCGCACTCCCGACCACGCTGACTTTGCCGTTGAGCAGCACGCCGCGCTCGATGATTTCATATTCGTCTTCCAGCCGCGAATAGAGGCGCCCGAGATCGGGCTGCTCCCACAACACGTCGGGCTTTTCGGCAAAGGCGATGCGGCCTGACACGCGATGCTGCGCCAGAAGTGCCGAGCCGATCAATTGCAGCAAGGTCTTGCGCGCCTTCGGCAACCGGCCGCTGGTCGCCAACATGTTCGCCGCCGGCTCGATCGTGTCGAACACCGAGGCGATTTCGCGCTCGTAACGCGCCAGCGCCACGCTCTTGGCCAGCACGTCCGCGAACACCAGAACATGCGCCAACGAAAATTCTTTGATATAAAAAACACCGCTGGCGGAAGCGCCCTCTTCCTTGTCCGCATGGATCTCCAAACCGACACGCTCTTCCTCTATGGGAAGCGGATGCGGCGTCTCGCTGAGAAATTGCGCAACGATGGTCTTCTCGTCCTCCGCCGTCAGCCCGACAAGCACGATCACGCCATAGCGGAACACGGCCACGTAGCCATCGCCATGCCGGTAGCAAAACGGCGCGGCGGAGACGACGCGCTGATATTTCGTCCGGTCGATGACCAGACGGTCACTCACCAGAACGGCCCGCGCGGAAATTTGCGGGGAAGATTCGATAGTCACGACACAGCTTGTGACGCGCATGTGTGACAGTGCCGTGACAGAGGCCGTTAGCCCGGATGCAGACCCGGCGCTTCGTGGCCGGTGCGCGCCACATATTCGGTGTAGCCGCCGCCATATTGGTGCACGCCGTCGGGCGTCACCTCCAGCACGCGGTTGGAGAGCGCCGCCAAAAAATGCCGGTCATGCGACACGAACAGCATGGTGCCTTCGAATTCCCCGAGCGCCGCCACCAGCATTTCCTTCGTCGCCATGTCCAAATGGTTCGTCGGTTCGTCGAGCACCAAAAAATTCGGCGGATCGAACAGCATCTTCGCCATCACCAGCCGCGCCTTCTCGCCGCCCGACAGCACACGGCATGGCTTCTCGACATCGTCGCCCGAGAACCCGAAGCAACCGGCCAGCGAGCGC
>CAIYRG010000027.1 GCA_903928515.1 uncultured Alphaproteobacteria bacterium
ACCAAGCTCGACGTTCTCGATGGGTTTGACGAAATCAAAATCTGCATCGCCTACGAACTCGACGGCCGCAAGATCGATTATCTCCCCGTCGATTCCAACGAACAGGCGCGCTGCAAGCCTATCTACGAAACCATCGAAGGCTGGCACGAATCCACCAAAGGCGCGCGCTCGTGGGCGCAGCTTCCCGCGACCGCGGTGAAATATATCCGCCGCGTCGAAGAGTTGATCGGCGCACCGGTCGCCATTCTCTCCACCAGCCCGGAACGCGAAGACACCATTCTGGTGCGCGATCCCTTTATCGGATGATCGCGGCGGTTCGCATCGCCTTTGTCATTGGCGCGGCATGCCTGCTTGCCGGCTGCTACGTTTCCAAGCAACCGTTGGTTGCGCTGGAGACGGCCGATTATCCGATTGCCGACGGCACGCATCTCCAAGCCTTCGCGCCGCAAGGCAAGGATTGGCGGCCGCAAGAGGGGCGCACCATCCATCGCAAGGATGGCTATTACACCTACATCACCGATGGCGAGGACAAACAGAGCCCGCCGTTTCTGCTGAAGCGCGTCGCGCCGAATAGCAATCTCTACATCGCGCAGATGAGCGATCGTTCCAATCCGAAACAGGTGAGCGAATATTATTACGACCTCATTCAGTTCGACGGCAAAACCGCCGTGCAGCATCAAGCGACCTGCCCGACGCGACCCGATTGGGTGACGCGCGGCCTTGCCGACAAGATCGAAAGCACCGCCAGCCCGCGCTGCCTGTTTTCGGATTTCGGGAAAATGGCGACAGCACTACAGGAAGCCGCGAAGGTCGAAGCCCCCGAAGCGAAGTTCGTGGTGGGGAAGTAGGCGCAGCGCTTCTCGTAAGCCCTTAGCGCTTCGCAATCCCATGCAGATGATTCAGCGGGCCCGAGCCTTTGCCGAATCCCGGCGCGGTTTTGATCGCTTCCTGCACGAACATCTGAGCGCGTAGCACGGCGTCTTTCAGGCTCATGCCTTGCGCCAATCCGGCGGCGCAGGCCGAGGCCAGGGTGCAACCCGTGCCGTGCGTGTGTTTACTGTTTACGCGCGCGGCGCGAAACCAGATCGCATCGTCGGACGTCACGAGAACATCGCTCACTGCATTACCGTCGCGGTGCCCGCCTTTCAGCAGCACCGCGCGCGCACCCATCGCCAGCAATGCGCGCGCCGCCGCCACCTGATCGTCATCCGTTTTGATGCGCAGGCCTGAGAGCCATTCGGCTTCTGGAACATTGGGCGTCAGCAAGGACGTCATCGGCACCAGCATCTCGCACAGCGCATCCACGGCTTCCGATTTCAGCAACGCCGCGCCGCCCTTGGCGATCATCACCGGATCGACAACCAGCGGAATACCGCGCGCTTTGGCTTTCAGAACATCGGCCACGGCGGACAACGTCTCTGCGTCACCCAGCATGCCGGTTTTGATGGCATCCGCGCCGATGTCGTCCAACACATGTGCAATTTGAGCTGCCACCACATCCGGCGGCACAGCGTGAACGGCATGAACGCCTAGCGTGTCCTGCACGGTCAGGGCCGTCACAGCCGTCATGGCATACGCACCGAGTGCGGTGAGGGTTTTGATATCGGCCTGGATGCCGGCGCCTCCGCCGGAATCCGATCCGCCGACGGCCAGCACGCGCGCGGGTTGGGTAATCACACCGTCGCTTGGCGGATGGCGGCCACGATATCGCTCACCACTTCGCGCACCAGCTTCAAATCTTCGCCCTCGCCCATCACGCGGATCACGGGCTCGGTGCCCGATTTGCGCACCAGCACACGGCCCGAACCGTTCAGCCGCGTTTCGCAATCCTTGATGCGCGCTTTCACTTTTTCGTCCGCCAACGGCGTGCCGTCACGGAAGCGCACGTTCTCCAGGATCTGCGGCGCGGGATCGAACACATGCGCCGCCTCGCTCGCCGGACGGCCCTCTTCAGCCACCACAGCCAGCACTTGCAACGCGGCCACCAAGCCATCGCCCGTCGTAGAGAAATCGCTAAAGATGATGTGGCCCGATTGCTCGCCGCCCACGTTGAAATCGCCTTCGCGCATCTTCTCGATGACATAGCGGTCGCCGACCGAGGCCCGCGACAGCTTCAAATTCAACCCGCCAAGATAACGTTCCAGCGCAATGTTCGACATCACCGTGCCGACCACGCCTCCGCCTTTCAGCGTGCCTTCGCGCGACCATGCGCGCGCGATCAGCGCCAGAATCTGATCGCCGTCGATCACGCGGCCCTTCTCGTCGCACATCAAAACGCGGTCGGCGTCGCCATCCAGCGCAATGCCGAAATCGGCGCGCGTTTCGCGCACCTTCGCAATCATCATGTCCGGCGAGGTCGAGCCACAATCGAGATTGATGTTGGTGCCGTTCGGCTCCACGCCCACGGCGATGACGTCGGCGCCCAATTCCCACAGCACCGAAGGCGCCACGCGATAGGCCGCGCCATGCGCGCAATCCACCACGATGCGCAAACCATCGAGCCGCAATTGCTTCGGGAACGTCCGCTTCACGAATTCGATGTAGCGCGCCTGCGCGTCGTCGATGCGGCGGGCGCGGCCGATCTGGGTTGCGGGCGCCAAGCCTTCGTCCAGTCCGTTATGCGCCAGGCGTTCGATTTCGGCTTCGCGATCATCCGACAGCTTCTGGCCATCGGGACCAAACAATTTGATGCCGTTGTCGTGGAACGCATTGTGCGAGGCCGAGATCATCACGCCGAGATCGGCACGAAGCGAGCGCGTCAGCATGGCGACCGCCGGCGTCGGCAGGGGCCCGAACTGGAACACGTCCATGCCCACGGACGTGAAACCGGCAACGAGGGCGGATTCGATCATGTAGCCCGACAGGCGCGTGTCCTTGCCGATCACCACGCGATGGCGGTGATCGCCGCGCGTGAAGATGCGTCCGGCCGCCATACCCACTTTAAGCGCGACTTCGGGCGTCATCGGATATGTGTTGGCCAGCCCGCGGATACCGTCGGTGCCGAACATCTTGCGCGTCATTGTGTAGCCAAGCCCTGTGTAAATTCTGGGCGCGCGATTGAAGGTCCGCGCCGTTATTTCGGAGTTCTAGCAAACTATGCGGCAGGCGGTATCAACAGAATGTTGCCAAATGTCACGCAGGCACCCCTTAAGTCCCAGAAAAAGGGCTCATATTCAGCCGTTTTTGCACCAAAAGCGCGTCTTTCAGCGCGCCCGGATCATGGGTGCGGATCATGTCGGCGCCCTGCCCTACCGCAAAGAGTTCGGCCGCAAGCGTGGCCGGGCCGATCTCGGCCACCGGCCGGTTCGTCACTTTACGCAGGAAACCTTTGCGCGAGAGCGACACCAGGATGGGCAGGCCGAAGGCGGCCCTCAGCTCGGGCAAATGCCGCAGCACCGTGAACGAGACTTCGGGGTCTGAACCTAGAAACGCGCCCATGCCGGGATCGAGGATGAGGCGTTCGCGTGCGATGCCCCCCTTCTCAAGCGCCGCCACACGCACGCGGAAATAGGCGAGGATGCGATCCACGATCTCCTCCGGATCGGTGTTCACGCGCATCGTCGCGGGGCCTTCCTGCACCGAGTGCATCAAAATGAGCTTCGCGTCTGAACGCGCGAGTGCGGGATAAATCTCAGCATCGGGAAAGCCGCGAATGTCGTTCACATAAGCCACGCCTTGCGCCGCAGCCCACACTTGCGTTTCGGGTGCGAAGCTATCCACCGACACCGGCCATGTCTCGCGCCGCGTCACGTCAAGAATGGATTCCAATCGCGCGATTTCGACTTTCGGGGAAACCGGCTTCGCATTCGGATTGCTTGATGCCGCACCGATATCGAGTGCGTGCGCGCCACGCTGCATCAGCAGGTGCGCCTGCGCTTCGGCCGCTTGCGGATCGAGAAACTTTCCGCCGTCCGAGAAGGAATCCTCGGTGATGTTCAGAATGCCGAAAATCATGGTCATGGCGATTTCTCCATCGCCACAAGCACATCCATCACGCGGCGCCAACCGGCCTCGGCGGTTGCGCCCGCTTTGGCAAAGCCCGCTGAGAGATGTTTCATCTGCGTGCCAGTGAGTTCGGCTTCCAACGCTTTGCCGTCCGGCGTCAGCGACAAGCGCCGCACCCGCCGGTCTTTTTCATCCGCATTCAACGATACCAGCTTCATCTCGGTGAGCTGCCGCAGCGGCGCGCTCAACGCCTGCTTGCTGATGGAGAGGATATCCAACAGCCCGCCCACCGCGATGTCGGGATTGCGGCCCACGAAGTACAGGATGCGGTGATGCACCCGTCCCAAACCCCGGCGCGCCAGGATGCGGTCGGGCCTATCGGTGAAGGCGCGATAGCCGAAAAACAGGGTTTCTATAGCGTTTTGCAGCTCGGCTTGGCGATTTCGGTCAACCATATTGACTTATTAGCGCGAGTCCGCCTACCCTGTCGATAGGTCAATATAATTGACATATATAAGGGAGGTCATCATGGCGAGGTTGTCCGAACGCGTTCGCGATCTGCACGGTTCGCCTGTGCGCGCCATGCTGGCTGCGGCGCAATCCCCCAACATGATCTCCTTCGCCGGCGGCCTGCCCGCGAGCGACAGCTTCGAAGACGTCGACCTTCCGCCGCCGCCGAAATCACTGTTGCAATACGGACCGAGCGAAGGCGAACCGGCCCTGCGTGCAGCGGTGGCCGCCGAGCTTTCGAGAATAGGCCTTGAATGTCCGCCCGAACGGATACTCATTTTGTCGGGCTCGCAGCAGGGCATCGATCTTGCCGCCAAATTGCATATCGATCCCGGCACGATGGTCGGCGTGGAAAGCCCGACCTATCTCGCAGCGTTGCAGGCATTCCGTTTTTTTGGCGCACGCTGCCGCGTTGTTCACCGCAACAACCCGGCGCACAATTGGAGCGCGAAGGCCCGCCCCGCGCTTACCTATGTGAACCCGACGTTTCAGAACCCCACCGGCTATTGCTGGTCGGCCGCCGAACGCGATGCGCTGGCAGCCGCCTGCGATGCGCATGATGTGACGTTGTTCGAGGACGATCCCTATCGAGCCTTGGCTTATGACCCATGCGAACGCACGCCCATCTGTGCGCGGGTGAAACGCGCGCCATGGATTTACCAGGGCTCGTTCTCGAAAACGCTGGCGCCCGGATTGCGCGTCGGCTTCCTGGCGGCATCTTCCGATCTCTTCCCGCATCTGTTGAATCTCAAGCAGGCGGCGGATCTGCACACCAACCGATTGGGCCAATGGTATGCGCTGCGGTCGCTGCAAGACCCCAAGCGCGGCGAACGGATGGAACGGCTGGTGTCGCGCTATCGCCATCGCCGCGATGCCTTCGCCGCATCGCTCACGCGGCATCTGGGCGATGTGGCGGATTGGGCGGTTCCGGCCGGAGGCTTGTTCTTCTGGGTGACATTAAACGCGCGCATCGACATGACGCTGTTGCTGGATCGCGCGCGCAAGGCCGGCGTGCTGTTCACGCCGGGCGAGCATTTCCTGCCCTATCCGTCGGATGATCTCCCCAGCCTGCGACTGAATTTCAGCCATGCCGGCGAGCTTGAGGCCGATCGCGGTTTGGAGATTCTCGGGCGCTTGATCCGCGAGGCTATGGAGAACCGCAAACGCACGCCGCGTTATGAAATGGCGGCTGCACCCCACTGAACGCCGAGCATGCTCACCGAGGCGAGATCGATTTGGTCGGTGAAGAACGACACGCCATCGTGCGGCGTTGACGCGCCCAGGCAATACAGCAACGGCAGATAATGCTCCGGCGTCGGGATAGATGCGGCGGCCTCATCGCCCGCGTGTGCGTAATCGATCAGGGCTTGATGATCGCGGGATGTGATCCGAGCCTTCACGAAATCGTGAAAGCCTTGCGCCCAAGCATAAGGCTCAGACCCCGCTTCCCATTTCATGCGGCGCAGATTGTGCACCACATCGCCGGAGCCCGCGATCAGCACGCCCTCTTCGCGCAACGCGCTTAGGCGCTTGCCCATCTCGTAGTGAAACGCTGCGGGCTTCGAGGCATCGATAGAGAGCTGCACCACCGGCACATCAGCCTTGGGCGCGAAATGCATCAGCACCGACCAGGTACCGTGATCGAGACCCCACTCTTCATCGCGCTTCACAACATCAGGCTTGAGCAGATCGGCAACGCGATCCACCAGCCAGGCAGCGCCGGGTGCGGGGTATTGCAGATCGTAAAGCGGCTTCGGGAAGCCGTAGAAATCGTGGATGGTTTTCGGCTGAGGCATGGCGGTGACCGCCAGCTCCGGCACATACCAATGCGCCGAGACCATCAGGATCGCCTTGGGCTTGGGCAGTGTTGCGGCCAGCGCCCGCCACACGTCGGCATAAGGACCGCCCAACGCATTCATCGGGCTGCCATGCCCGAAGAAGAGCACCGGCATATGGGGGACAATCTCGCTCATCCCTCAAATGTGGCGCAAACGCTCAAAAGAACAAGTGGCCGAACTTGATCCTTTGCTTGTGTAAAAGCCAGCACCTCTGCGTTTCGCCACTCCTGTCATCCGCGCACTGTTTGCTCCGCACTTCCGCCGGAGTTCCGCGCGGCAGCCCCCTTCCGACAGACAGGATCACATCATGCCAAAGGCACCTTCGTCATTTCAGCTCGAGGACATCATGACACCGGATCGCGATCCGACATCCGCAACCAGCGCCTACTCCTCGTTCGCACCCGAGCAAGGGCCTGATCGCTATGCGACGGCCACACAGCCGGACGACACAGACTCAAACAATACGTCTACCGCCCCAGCCAACCCTCCCATCCCCGTACAACGTCCACCCGTTCTCTTCACAGATACGATTCCGTTGGGCGACGGCCGCGTGATGCCCGCGCAAGGCGTGATTCCAACACAACGCACCGATTGGAACGGTCATCCCTATGCCAACGGTTTGTTTTCCGAAGACCCAGCGGCCGTCCAACGTCCCAAACCACATCAGGGTATCGATATTGCCGGTGCGTTCGGTGATCCGATTGTTGCGGCGGGAGATGGAGACGTTTACGGCTACGACAGCCAGACATATGGCAAAGTTATCGTCATCAAACACGACGACGGAACGTCCGCCCTGTATGCTCACATGCAGGACACATCAGTAAATCCTGGCGATCACGTGCAAGCGGGACAAAAAATCGGCGAAATGGGCAACACGGGCAACGCTTCGAACCAAGGCCCACAACTACATTTCGAAGTCTGGAATGGCGGTATGGGTATGGAGCCAATGGCCGCCCGATCCTACCTTCGCCAGACGCTCGAAAGCCCTACTTGGTTGATCCCTTGGAGTGGCTGAAAAGCAACCGTTAACGCGGAGAAAACAATGCGGCGACAGATTGCGTTTGCATTCATTGTCATGGCGTCGACGACAGCGTTCGCAGGAGTCGGCTACGGCCAAACTGCGGAGTCCGATGCCTCGAGTTTGACCATCTATCAAACGTGCAACGCCGTTGCCGCCGCGAACAAGCCATGGCACCGCGAAGTGGAGTGGGAACAGCTTGGCGATGCATTTCATTTTGACGTGCGGTTTGCGATCGACGACGCGCGCAACAAAACCACGATCTATGTTCGAGGGTGCGGTACGAACAAAAACTTCCATCGCACGATCGAACTGAATACCGCTCCTTACGATCTCGATTTCTACGCCTTGCCGCTCGTAGACGACAAAGAGCCCGACTTTGTTCTCCAAATAATTCCCAGCGATACAGAACCGCGTAGCTACATCGTCTATCCGAAGCGGAACAATTATGCGGAGTATTTAAAGACTGAGTGGTGGGGCAACATCGACTATTTTGTTGCCTGGGACGATGCGTCCTACCGCTTGCTACTTAACCGAATTATCAGTTTCCAATGTTCGCAGAAGGGTACGATCCCCGCAATTTCGTTGCCGCCCACACACCCGTTCAGTGTCTGGAAAGGCGAAGACGAAAAACCGCAACTGATCGACATTGGTACGGTCTGCGGCGATCTGCGGAAGCATTAGCGCCGAGCACAAAAAACAAAGGCCCGAGCCGCTAATTGTGGCAAGCATGGCTCGCTACGGCCAATTTCCGTGGCTGGGCGTATCAAAATAATCGGCCATTCGCCCGAGACGGCTGCCCGAGCGATAACAAAAAGTAACATGGGCAGAAAGCCATAGGGATTCGCCGCTCCCAAGCGGTCCCCGGCATCCTTCATCGCCCGGCACGAAGTCGAAACCATATCCATTCATGCATTTCACCATCGCGTGGAATGCAGCTTCGCTATCGGGCAATTCACCGGACATCGCAGATTCGTATTCCGGGTTTTCGGCGCAGATATCGACAGCAGCGTGCCGCGAAGGGGACAATTTTCCGCAACCCATCAATGGCAGCAGACAGAGGACAATCGGGAGACTTCGCATATCGTTGTCCCCAAACGAAATCGCCGCGCTTTGCAGCGCGGCGTTTGATTTCGAAAGAGATCTATGTCCCCGGTTGCGGCTCGGGCATCCCCAAGCCACCGGTGGGACGTGCGCGGCCCGCAGGCGGCACGGCGGAGGCCGGCGGACGCACGGTCTGCTCGGGCTCTTCATACGGCTTGCGCACCGGCTGCTCGCCGCGCAGGAGCGCTTTGATCTCTTCGCCCGTGAGGGTTTCGTATTCGAGCAAGCCTTTGGCCAGCGTGTGCAGATCATCCAATTTGTCGGTCAAAATCTGCTCGGCGCGCTTGTAGCAAATGTCGACCAGGCTGCGAACCTCGTTGTCGATCTTGCGCGCGGTGTCTTCCGACATGCTCTGCTGACGCGCCACCGAATGGCCCAGGAAAACCTCTTCCTGGTTCTCGGCATAGGCAATCGGACCAAGCGCATCGGACATGCCGAAGCGCGTGACCATGGCGCGTGCGAGGCGCGTGGCCATTTCGATGTCGGACATCGCGCCCGTCGTCACCTTCTCATGGCCGAAGATCTTCTCTTCCGCGATGCGGCCG
>CAIYRG010000028.1 GCA_903928515.1 uncultured Alphaproteobacteria bacterium
AGCACGCCGCCGGTGAGCGCCATCGTATCGCTGATCGGGCGCGTGTAAGCCGCTTGCACATCGTTCTCTTGCCCATCGGCTTTCAGGCCAACGCGCAACGGTCTGGTCAACACAGACCCATCGAGCTGTTCTTCGCTGGGCAACACAAACAACGCCTCGCCCGCGACCGTACGCAACGGTTGTGCGCCGCCGATTAGGAAACGATCGCCATCGTGGAACACATCGTCCGCGACCAACGCCAGACCAGCGGCGAACGATGCGACGCCGGTGGCGTTGCGCCACAGCGAATCCGACCCCGCTTCCGAGGTGAGGCCCGAATAGACATCACCGATCACCGAGACATTCTCCGCGAGCTTCCACTCGCCGCTGAGGCCCACAAACTCCGTGGTGCTCTGCCCGAGCTTCGCAGCGCCGGTGCCGTATGTACCGAGCAGGGAACCCTCTTCCGCCATCGCGCCCGCATCGAGTCGCAGATGGAGATTCGCACCCGTGTCGAAGCTGATACCGGCATCGCTGGCGTACATGCGCGGGGCGTCTTGCGTGAGAATGCCCAGAGGCCCATCGGGCACAAAGGGCTGGCCTTCCGCGCCCGAAACGTCGAGCCGCACAGAACCGATATCGAGCGCCAGGCCCGAGACGACCGCCTGATCGATCAACGACAGATAGGGATTGGCCAGGGCGCTGGGGGCCAGCGCGTGATGCGCCATGTCGAAGGCCGCGCTGTTTTCCGTGAAGCCGAGATCGGTGCCGGGATTGACGCCCGCACCGGCAAACAATTCCGTGCCAGCGCTGGGACGCAAGCGGCCGATAAAGCTCTGGTTCGGAAAATTGGCATCGCTGCCGGGGCTTTGTCGCCAGGGATCGGCGTTGTTGATCAGCTCCACACGCAACCGGCCATCGTCATACACCGGCTGATCCGAACGCCCGAATTGCGCCAAGCGGTAATCGGCATCCATCGCAGGCGCGATGGCAACGACATGCGCGGCCAGAGGCATGACGAAGCCGCGCTTGAACGAATCCTGCACCACAATGGATTGCGCCGACAGCGTGCCTTGGAGTGCTGCGCCAAACGCGCCGCTGGTGGCGATGATGGTTTGCCCGGCGGGCTGGGCTGTGATGCTCACAGCGCTCACCACCGCTTGGCCGACCGGCTGCATCGCCTTGTTCAAATCCATCACACCTTGGCCATAGGTGGCGGCGGTGGCGAACACACCGGTTTTGTTGGCGGTCTCGAAAAGAATTTGCAGCGCCTGCTGCGCGGTGATGTTGGGCGCCGCCGACATCAGAACCGCAATGGCGCCGGACACAGTCGGCGTGGAGAACGACGTGCCGCTGCCTACGCCCAGGCCCGATTTGGCGATAGCCGGGCCGACCGCGACGGTGACGTTGCTGCCCACGGCGGCAATGCAGAAGGCTGCGGTGCTGCCGCACGCGTTGGAGAACGAGGACAGATCACCCGTGCTGGTGATCGAAATGACCACCGCCCATCCCGGCTGAAGGCCGGGCACTTCCAGCGGCAGGCCGGCCATGCCGTCGGGTTCGGCAGCGCCTTCATTGCCCGCCGCCCAGACCACGACGTTGCCGCGATTCACGAAGGTCTGATAGGCGGCGACCGTGCTCGGCAACGAGGACGCGAGCGTCGCGTGGTTTTGCGCCTCGTATTGCTGGACGGAGATGCCGGTGTTTTTGTCCTGCGCCAGATTCCACGAATTGTTGATGACGTGGATGTTCGGCATGGTGAGCAGATAGTTCATCGCCGGCGTGAGATGCGCGTCGTCAATGTTGAGAAGGTTGCCCTTCGAATCCTCGGCGAACTGGAACGGCACGATCTGCGCGGCGGGCGCAATGCCCTCCATGCCGCCATTGCCGCGAATACCGACGATCAAACTGGCGACCGCCGTGCCATGCGTATCGGAATCGGGATCGGTGGTGATGGCCTGCTGCTGCGTGGTGGCGATGCTGTAACCGAGATTGGACAGCACTTGCCCCGCGAGATCGGGATGGGCCGCGAGCACGCCCGTGTCGAAGACCGCAATCACCTGGCCTTGGCCGAGAATCTTATCCGCGATCATGGGCACGAACGCGTTCACCGGCCCGAGCGCGGTTTGCGAGGCGCCGTCTTCCGCGGTGACGGGCTGTGCGGCGAAACCCAAAACAGACGCGGTGACAACAGTGCTCGTGGTGCTGGACGTGCCGGTGTGCGTACTGCCTCCGCTACCACCACCGCCGCCGCAATGACTCAGCACCAATGCGCTCGCTGCTGCCAGCAGCAGACGGGAGCGCAATTTCAGCGCGGGGGAATGGGGGATTGTGTTCGCTGTCAGACGCATCGTTAAACCCGCGGAAAATGATGTCTGGCATGGATTCGAATACCCGACAGTTCTACGCGCAAACCCGCAAGCGATCCACCGCGTCGGCTTTATCCGAGGGGTTTCATTACCGCGACCTGAAGACAGCGTTCCGCATTTAAGGAACTTTGACGGCAACGACTTTCGTGTTGGTGATTGCGATGCAGGCATTGCCCTACACGGCACAAGTTCCGTGAGGAACCCAAAGGCGCGGACGCGCCATTCGTACTACCGCAATGTGATGTCGAGCCGGATCGCCGCCATCGCCTGAAACGCTGCATCGTGCACATTGCCGGCCTCATTGCGCAGCAACACACCGCCGGTGAGCGACATGGTTTCGCGTAAAGGCCGCATGTAGGCCGCCTGCAGATCGCGCTCGGCACGATGCGTGCGGCACGCATGCTATGCGCCACGGTGCGGCAGGAAAAATGGATCACCGCGCGGACGCGTCGACATGCGCCAGCGTTTCGCGTTGCACATTTTGCGCGGCGCAGAGCGACGCCGTGAAACGGCGCGCGCGTTGCGCATCACGATGCGAAAAGTGCTGCGCCATGCCGCAGGCGCAAGTTGCTGACGGTGCCGCTTTGAAACAGAGTTCCGCGCGGCCGAACGCGATACGCGCGGCATGCGCTCATAGATCACCGCAGAGCACCGATTTCTCTCATCCTCGAGGGAGAGGGCGGTTGCTCTTAGCCAGCGGAGCGCGTGCTGCGCTCCTGCACAGTTTTTCTGAGGAACTGCGACCCTGAGAAAAGCTAGTGAACCCGCGGAAAAAGACGGTTTTCGGGACGCTCTAAACCCCTGTATAGGTGGTTCGATTTTGGGAATGAGGGGCGGCGTGGCCGTTTTAGTCACGGGTTCGGCCGGATTTATCGGCTTCCACACCGCGCAAGCTTTGCTCGCGCGTGGGGAAACCGTGATCGGTCTTGATACGCTGACGCCCTATTACGATCCGACGCTCAAGGCCGCCCGGCTGGCGCTTCTGCAGAACAGCTCGAACTACACGCATTTGCGGACCGATCTGGCCGACCGCACCGCCATGGAGCGGGCCTTCGCCGGGAACGACATCAGCCGCGTGGTTCATCTCGCAGCCCAAGCGGGCGTGCGCTACAGCCTCGAACAGCCCCATTCCTATGCCGACGCCAACCTCGTCGGCTTCCTGAACGTGCTGGAGGGGGCCCGCGCCAAGCGCGTGGAACATCTGGTCTTCGCCTCGACCAGCTCGGTGTACGGCGCCAACGGCAAGATGCCGTTCGCGGTGGAGGATTCGGCCGAACATCCCCTGTCGCTCTATGCCGCCACCAAGAAGGCCAACGAGGCGATGGCGCATTCCTACGCGCATCTCTTTGGCTTTGCCGCCACCGGCTTGCGCTTCTTCACGGTCTACGGCCCCTGGGGCCGGCCCGACATGGCGCTGTTCAAATTCGCCGACGCGATGCTGAAGGGCGAGCCCATCGACGTGTACGGCCAGGGAAAGATGTCGCGCGACTTCACCTATGTCGGCGACATCGTGAGCGGCATCCTCGCCGCGCTGGACCGCGTGCCCGCGCGCGACGCCGAATGGAATGCGCAAGCGCCGAACCCTGCGTCAAGCGGCGTGGCGCCTTACCGGATCTACAATCTCGGCAATGCGGCCCGCGTGCCGCTGCTGCGTTACATCGAAATTCTGGAACAGGCGCTCGGCGTCACCGCGAAGAAGAATTTCCTGCCCATACAGCCGGGCGAAGTGTTCGACACGCTGGCCGACATTTCCACGAGCGCGCGCGAATTGGGCTATACGCCCAAGACAAAGGTGGAAGACGGTGTGAAGAAATTCGTCGAATGGTATCGCGGCTATTATCGCGTGTGAGCGCGAACGATTACTGCGGCTTGTAGTCGGGTTCGCCGCGCAGATCGGTGGCGTAACTCAACACGCTGCCGCCGCGCCGCACTTCCAGCACATGCTTGCCCTTCACCTGGTCGGTGCAATAGGGCTCGCGAATGGCGATGACGAAATCGGCGACCGATTGCGCACCCGTGTAGTGCATGTGCGCTTCGGGCGGGAAGAAATAGGCCGCCGACAGCCAATCGCCGCAGACATAGACCCACCACGGATTGCCATTGGCTTTCACGCCCAGCTTCTCCACCTGCGGCGCGAGATCCTTCGCCGCTTCGGCGAGCGAGAGGCCCCAATAATCCATATCGAAACGCCCGGCAGCACCCCGCACGCCGCCCGCGAGGGAATTGAAATAGAGATATTCATCGGGATGCAGGCGCGTGATCAGCAGCGTTTGCCAGGACGCGGCCAACACCACGACAAGCGCGAAGCCGTGCCCCAGCAACGTTGCGCGCGCACGGAGCCAACCATAGGCGCGATCCAGCCCCATTGCCGCCAGCATCACCAAAGGCGGGACCATGAACAGGAAATGTCGAATGCCGTTGTAGATCTCAGGCCGGCCGATAACGAAATCGAGCAGCGGAACGGCAACGGCCGAGATCAACACCGAGTAGCACAAAGCGGTTTTGTTGGTGAGCAGCGACGTGCCGCCTTTCACCATCGCCATCGCGCCGAACACCACCGCGAGCACGATCCCCACCAGCGCCATTTCCGGCAATTGATAGAAGATGAGAACCGGCAAATATTCCCACGGCAGGTTGGTGGAATTGTAGATGTGGCCGTTGAACACCACCTCGCCTTTCCACGGGAAATGCGAAAACAGCTGGATGGCAACATCGAGATTGCCCGGCGATTGCACCACCCAAGGCCAGAACAAAGCCGTGAGCACCAGCACGATGGGAATGGCCGGCCACAGCCCGCCGACGAAACTCCCTAGTTCATGCGCCACTTTGCGGGCGTGGCGGATTTCGCGATAGCGGCCGATCGCATAGGCAATGAAGGCGGGCGCGCAATAGAGCAGCACGATCACGGCAACGACGCGCGTGCCCATGGCAAGGCCGAGCGCGACGCCAAGCCCGATGGCCGTGCCGGTGGACGGCTTGGGCAATTCGGTGATGGCGCGGCAGATATAATAGATCGACCACAGCAAGGCCCAGGCGAAAGGCGCATCCTTGGGGTTTATGAAATTGTGGCCATAGAGCAGCGGCGTTAGCGCCATCAACAATAAGGCGAATAGCCCGCCGCGCTCGCCGCCTAGCAGCTTGCCCATGCGCCATGCGCCGACGAATCCGATAAGGCCGATAATGCCGCCGAGAAGATGGCGCGTTTCATATTCGCCGAACGGCGAAAAGGAATTGAGGATCGCGGCCAGCAGATCGAATGCGCCGCCGTAATATTTCAGATTCAAAAAATGGAACGCCGATTGGTCTTGGAAATCGGAGACGTAATAGGACAGCAGATCGTGCCCATAGATGTTCTGCACCTGCTCGTCCCACGACACGCCGTAGTCGCGGTAGGTCTCGAAGGCGATGATCGCGAGGCCAAGGATGATGAGCCGCGAGAAGAACTCAGGCTTGAATCCCGGTGCCCAACCGGCAAGCAGGCCCGCGCCTCGCTCACGCAAGCTTTTGGATGCGATTTTCTGTGCGGCGAGATCGGACATCAGGGCATCGGGATGAAGCTGAGAACCTAGAAACGAAGCGGCATGAATTTGCCGATGAGGAAGTTCAAAACAAAGCCGACCGCGATGGACAAAAATTTGGCCGCGATCAGCGGCATGTACGGAGAGGCCTGGACCAACACCGTTGTCGCCACGCCCCAGCTCACAAGATTACATGCGGCCACCCGAAGATAATAGGGAAGCCGCAAGAATTGCGTGTGGTGACGGCGGAATGTCCAAAGATTGTTGACGACGAAGGAGATGGAGAACGCAACCGCCCAGGCCGCAAAATTGGAGGCGACCAGCAACACATCTTCGGCGCCGGCGGCAATCGGAAGACGCGAACCGGCAAGCGTCGCGGCAATCCTGTCGAAGACCGGCGCGTTCACGAAAACATGCGTGCACGTCCAGAAGATCGAAACGTCAATGCAGGTGTTGAAGACGCCAACGATAGCGAAGCGCATCACTTCGCCGCCATGCGAGTTGTAAAAGCGGCGCGCCGCAACCGCCGCCCGATCGGCGTTCACCACGGACGCACCGCGCCGGTGCGCAAATCCGAATGTGTCGCCGCCAAAATCTCTCGCCATTGCGTGCTGCGCAAGAACCCGGCCTCCTGGACGCGGCATGGATCGATGCCCTCGGAACCCGCGGGGCTATCGGCTTCGCCGGGATGAACCATAAGAAGGCCGCCGCCGTCCATCGCGAGAAGCTCGCTGCGCCACAAAGCCGCGAGATCTTCCTTAAGATCGAAATTCCTCAAGCCCCCGAAGGCGGGATTGAGGCGAAAACCTGCCTTGCGCGCCTGCGCGACAAAGGGGCGGCTGAAGGCGTTCAGGACAGACGCCTTGAACCCGCCCGAGACCGCGCGGCATTGGCGCAGCCAACCCTGGAAACCCACCTCGCGCAGCAGCCGGAACAGTGCGGCGCGCGACGCGGCGAACAGATGCACATGCTGATGCCCGTCGACGAAATCGGGTGCGCGGCCGAATTGCGCCACGAAGCCATCCCATTGGCCGCGGAAATTCTTATAGGCGGCATCCACGGCGGCGCTGCGCGGCGGCAACAGCGCTTTGGCGAGCAATGCCTTCAACGGGGCCCGCGCTTCGCGCGAAGTCCCCTGGGGAAACGGATCGGTGAGGTTCAGGTGCAGCCCGATGCCGATTTCCGGCCTGCGGCGCTTGAGTTCGCGCAACGCGCGCGCGGCCTGCGGCCATGCTTCCGCTTCGACAAGGCAGGTAGTGGCGTTGATAGCGCCGGATTCGAGAAGCTCTCGGATGACGCTGCTGGTGCCTTCGGAAATGCCGTAATCGTCGGCGCAAACAACGACGGCGTGTGTCACCATTTCCGTTCGTGCAGGATCACATTGTCATGCGTGCCCGAGCGCAGAAGCCGAGCTTCTTCCTCAAGGCGCTCGTCGGATTCGACGATGGCGAGCGGACGGCCCTTCACCTCGACCAGAACCTTGCCGAGATATTCACCGATGATGCCCAAGAAGATGAGCTGTGCCGCGCCGATGAAGGCGATGGTCGTCATCATCGTCGGATAGCCGGGCACGGCGGTGCCCAAGAAGATCTTCTCGAAGATCGTATAGAGGCCGTAGCCGCCGGAGATGATGGCGAGCACCAAGCCGGTCCAAGTGGCCATGCGCAACGGCAGAATCGTGAACGAGGTGATGCCGTCGAGCGCCAGCAGCGCCAACTTCAGGGTGGAGAATTTGCTGGTGCCCGCTTCGCGCTTGGCCGGCGTGAAGGGAATGCCCTTCTGGCGGAAGCCGATCCAGGAATAGAGGCCCTTCATCAACCGCTGACGTTCCGGCAATTCGCGCAACGCTTCATAGGCGCGGCGCGTCAGCAGGCGGAAGTCGCCGGCATTGGGAACGATCTCGGCATCGGCATTGCTGTTGATCATGCGATAGTAGAGGCGGCGCGCCAAGCGGCGGAAGCGGCCTTCGTCTTCGTTCGTCTGCTTGTACGCGTAGACGACGTCGTAACCATCGGTCAGCCAGCCATCGAGGAAGCGTTCCACCAGCACGATGGGATGCTGCAGATCGGCATCCATCATCACCACGGCATCCGAGGTGGCGGCCTTCAGGCCGACCGTGAGTGCGACTTCCTTGCCGAAATTGCGGCTGAGGCGGATGACCCGCACGCTCATATACGGTGTGCGCACGCGTGTGCAGGCCGAAAGGATCGCGCGGCTGCCGTCGGTGCTGCCGTCATCGACAAAGATGACATCCATCTTGATCGACCGGGTGCGTTCGACGGTGCGGGCGAATTTGTCCATCACGTCCAGAAGACGCGGCAAATTGTTCGCTTCGTTCAAGAACGGAATGATGAAAGAGACGGTATGGTGGGACTCGCGCATGACGAACCAGTATTCCTCGACCGATAATCCGGGGCGCGGTCTTCGCCCGATCCGCAGTTTATCCTGCGGCCGCTTAATATCTGTTTGGCGCCTGGCTTTTTTAAGGCCGCAGTCCTTAGACTGCCGCGCTGCTTGCGATCCGCACCAGCGACAATAGCCAAATTCGGCGGTGCTTCGTTACCACAAGCCCGCGCTTTTACAAAAAATTAAAGATGAGGCTACGCCTTCGCAGTTGCACAAAAGGCGGATTTTCGGATGCTTCAGGAGGACTAGGCCCCGTGGCGGCCCATCCGCCTTCGCAAGCCTTCGGCGGATTTGCGGGCGGCGGGGAGGCTTAGCCCCTGTGTCTGCCCATCGAACGCCAGCGCATGACCGTTTCCTCCAGCCCCGCCCGATCCATATTCTGCTGGCTCCAGGCCTGGGAGAAGCCGGCGTGGTGGAGAGACGATCCGCTGGCACGCTCCACTTCGGCAAAGCGGATGCGCATCGGCATGGCAACGCCCTGCCCCAGGATGATGGCCTCGCGATCCGCCAGCAGCGGCAGATAATCCAACAGATCGAGTGCGCCGTCATGCGTGTTCGCGCGCATCACCTGCTGATCGCGCTCGGTGGAAAGACGCATCGCGATGGCAGTGTTGCACTGAGACAGGATCGTCGTGTCGAGTTCGGACGGGCGCTGGGTGATGAGCGCCAGCGAAACGCCGTATTTGCGGCCTTCCTTTGCGATGCGCGCGAGCGCCTGGCGCGTTGGCACGAATTTGTCGCCGGCATTCGCCGGCGCATAGCGGTGGGCTTCTTCGCAAACCAGAAGCAGCGGCAGATTGCCTTCGCTCCACACCGCGAGATCGAACGCCAGACGCGAGATCAGCGAGATCACCACATCGAGGATTTCGCCCGGCACGGCGGCAAGATCGACCACGGTGATCGGACGGCCTTCGTTCGGGATGCGGAAGATGCGCCCCAAGACGTCGGTCATCGTGTCTTCGACCGTGAGGCTGCCGAACATGAACGCGTAGCGCGGGTCCATGCTGACGGCTTCGATACGGCGCTTCAGGCGGCGATAGGGAAGTGCCGGCTGCGTGCGCTCAAGGCGGCCCATCTGCTCGTCGATATAAGAGACGATATCGGACAGGCGGAACGGCGTCGGCGTGTCGACCGTGACGTCGTTTGTGTCGTGCACGCGACGCACGCGGCTGGCGGCCGCGTCGGAATAGCGCTTCTTCGCCGCGATCACCGCGTCGGTGAGAATTTCGATTTCCGCGTCGTGATGGGAATCGTTGGAGATCAGCGCCGAGGTGAGTTCCTGGAAATTCAGGAGCCAGAACGGCAGACGCAGATTGGTCGGACGAAACACTTCGGCTTTGTCGCCGAAGGCTGTGGCGTATTCGCTGTGGATGTCGAGCACCACGATGTGCGCGTGGTCATGGTGCTCGAGCACCTTTTGCAGGATGCCGGTGAGGGCGGTGGATTTGCCGCAGCCCGTGGTGCCTACGACGATAAAGTGCTTACCCAGAAGGTCGTCGACCAAGAGGCGCGCAGGCACGCTCTGATCCTGAAAGATCGTGCCGACTTCGATGGTGGCGACATCGGGCTGGATATAGACGCAGGTGAGATCGTCGCGATTGGCGAACAATACCGGATCGGCAATGGTCGGGAAGTTCGATACGCCGCGGCAGAAGCGCAGCTTGCCGGTCTTGTCGCGCACGATTTCGCCCGCGAGGCTCAACTCCACAAGGCAGATGTCTTCCTTGCGGGCATTGGCTTCCGGCATCGGCGAACTTACCGCCGCGATGATGCCGACCACCCAGGATTCCGGCGTGGGGATCTTGACCAGCGCGCCGATCTGCACACGGGTATCGACGTTGGCGGCGTCGCGGCCGCCTTCGAGCACCACGATGGCCTGTGGACCGGACACGGACACGACGTGGCCGAAACGGCGGATCTCGGCTGGTGCACCGAATTTCTTTTCCAGCGCCTCGAACTGAGCGCGGGCGTCGGCGTTGGTTGTCATACCGCGCGCCTTTCTTGACCTTGTGCTTGGCTATGGCCGTGCGGCATGTCGCGCAAATGCGCAGGCAGCCTGAAGACAACGGTGGTGCCGCTGCCGGGCTCGCTGGAGATATGGAATTGGCCATTGTGTTCCAGCACCAACGAATGCGCCAACGTCAGACCGAGGCCGACGCCTTCCTGCTCGCGTGCGTAGGACGATTGCACCTGAGAGAACGGCCGCAGCGCCTGGGTGACCTCTTGCTCGCTCATGCCCTTACCGGTGTCGCTGACCGCGAAGGTGATCGTGTCGTTGTCGCCGGATGTGACGATGATGAATACCTTACCTTGCTCGGGCGTGAACTTGGCGGCGTTCGACAGAAGATTGACCAGCACCTGTTTGATGCGCGCGCCATCCATCGGAATGTCGGGCAGATCGTCGGCGATGTGGGCGGCGAAAACCTGTTTCTTCGCGGCAAAGCGCGGCTTGGACAGCGAGACCGCACCGTTCACGACCGTGGCGATCGATTGCAGTCTTATGTCGAGCGCCAGTTTGCCCGCATCGATCTTCGAGATATCGAGCACATCGTTGACGATGCCGAGGAGGTTCTTACCGGCGTTCGAGATGTGCTCGACGTAATCGCGCGGCTTGCCCGAGGCCAATTCTTGCGCGCTGAGATTGCCGATGAGATCGGCGAAGCCGATGATCGCATTCAATGGCGTGCGCAACTCGTGACTCATGTTGGCGAGAAATTCGGTTTTGGCGCGGTTGGCGAGCGCGGATTCCATGCCGGCGGCGCGCAACGCCTGCTCGGCGTTCCGGCGCGACATAAGCTGACCCAAATCCGCCGTGTAGGCAGAGAGCAACGACAGCTTCTTGTGATTTTTCTGGGCCCGCATGGTCCGTTCGCGCCGAATACCGCCGGAGTGTGGGGGCAGCGGAGTTAATTTCCGGTGAGAATGGGACGGGTTGGTTGCATTTTGGCACGGCCCAGCCCAGCTTCCGGGAACCACGGAATAATACCAGCCAAATCAGCCACTTAGACCCGTTGTCAAAGCGGGCGCGAAGCGCATAGGCTTTGTCCAGCATGCGAGCTGTAAGACTCGCATCTGAGGGGAATTTGGGGGCACCATGGCAGGCATTCGCGCGGTCCGGGTTCATGCGTTTGGCGACGCCAAGTCCCTCAGCCTGGACCAAGTCTCGGCTCCTTCCCCGGCCTCACTGGCGCCGGACGATGTGTTGGTGCGCGTGCATGCGGCGGGCGTGAACCCGCTCGATGTGAAGATGCGCAGCGGCGCCTACCAAACGATGTTTCCTCACACGCTGCCCTTCATCCCCGGATGGGATGTTTCGGGTGTGGTGGAAGCGGTGGGCACAAACGCCAGACTGTGGCGGCCCCACGATGCGGTTTACGGGCGGCCCGATTTCAAGCGCGATGGCGCTTACGCCGATTATGTGGCGGTGAAGGAAACCGAACTGGCGCGAAAGCCCGAGAGCGTCAGCCATGTTCATGCGGCGTCCGTGCCGTTGGCCGCGCTCACCGCCTGGCAGGCCCTGTTCGACCTCGCCAGGCTGGAGGCAGGCCAGCGTGTGCTGGTGCATGCCGCCGCCGGCGGCGTGGGGCTTTACGCCGTGCAGCTCGCCAAATGGAAAGGCGCGTATGTGATCGGCACGGCATCGGCGAACAACCGCAGCCTGCTGCACGCGCTGGGGGTCGACGAAGTGATCGACTACAACGCCGCACCCTTTGAAACAAAAATCCACGACATCGACGTGGTGTTCAATCTGGTGAGCGGCGGGGCGGAAATCGGCACGCGTTCGCTCTCGGTGCTCAAACAAAACGGCGTGCTGGTTTCGGCGGTGAACGACCCGGCCGAAGAGGCTGCGAAGCAGGAGAAGAAGGGCGTCATGGTGCGCGTGAAACCCAACGGCGCGCAGTTGAACGAGATCACCAAACTCGTGGACGCCGGGATGCTGAAGCCTTTTGTGAGCAAGGTGCTACCGCTGGAAAAAGCAACGGAGGCGCACGAGGCTCTTGATAGCCGCCACACGCGCGGCAAGATCATCCTGCGCGTGGCGGAGCCGCGCTGATGACCCCGACTATCAATCCCATAGATGTCAACCGCCTCATCGCCGACCAGAAATTCGGCCGCTATCACGCGCTGATCCTCCTGATGTGCGCAGCCGCGATGTTCGCCGACGGCTTCGATACGCAAGCGATGGGCTATGTCGCCACCGGCATCACGCGTTCGATGGGGCTGAAGCAAGGCGCGCTGGGGCCGGTATTCGCGGCCACCAACGCGGGCACCCTGCTTGGCGCGCTGCTGCTTTCGCCCTTGGCCGACAAATTCGGGCGCAAGCCTGCGATTCTCTTCTGCCTGGCATTTTTCTCGGTGACGAATTTCGCCACCGCCTATGCGCCGTCATTCACCGCGCTGATGGTGCTGCGCTTTCTTACCGGCCTTGGCTTGGGCGGATTGACGCCCAACGCGCTGGCGCTCGCCGCCGAATACATGCCGGAGCGCTATCGCGTCTCACGTGTGATCCTCGTCTGGTATGGCTTCTCCATTGGCTCGACCGTGGCGGGCCCGATCGCGGCCTATCTCCTGCACGCCTATGATTGGCGCGCCGTGTTCATCTTCGGCTCCGTCCCGCCTGCGATCTTCGCGGTGATTCTGATTTGGGTCTTGCCGGAATCGGTGTTGTTTCTGTTACGGCGCGGCGGTGCGAACGCCACGATCGCCAAGAATCTCAATCGCCTGACCGGCCGCAACTTTTCGGAGAGCGACAATTTTGTCGGATCGGAAAAACGCGAGTTGGGTTTTCCCGTGACGCTGCTGTTCAAGGACGGGCGCGCACCGCTGACCGCGCTGCTGTGGGTGATGTTCTTCACCAACCTGATGGCGCTCTACTTCATGAACGCCTGGCTGCCGACGATTCTGGCGAATACCGGCCTGGACGAAAGCACCGCCATTCTCATCTCCACCATCACCCATATCGGCGGCATCATCGGCGGACAGTTGATCGCCTTCGCCTGCGACCGCTGGAACGGCTATCGCACGCTTGCCGGGGCCTATGCGTTGAGCGCCCTCTTCATCGCCGGGATCGGCGCGTCCGGCAGCACAACCGCGTTGACCACTTTCGCGACCTTCTTCGCAGGGTTCTTCACCTTCGGCGCGCAGAACGCCGCGAATGCGCTGTCCGCCACACTCTATCCCACAGCACTTCGCTCGTCAGGCACAGGCTGGGCGGTGGGCGTGGGCCGCATCGCCGGCATCGTATCGCCGGCGGTGGGCGGGATGTTGTTGTCGCTGCATTGGCCCTCGAATGACATTCTCTATATCGCGGCATTTCCCGCGATGATCGCGGTGATGGCGGCGTTGAGCATCGGGAAGGTGGCCGGGGCGAAGAACGCTTCGGCAAAAGCTAACACGTAGATAGCCCCTCACCCGCTTGATCTAAGCGCTCGCTTTGCTCGCAGCTAAGATCAACCGCCCTCTCCCTGCAGGGAGAGGGGAAACAAGAAAAAGTCTCTTTCTTTCACCTCTCCCTTGGGAGAGGCCGGAGTGCGAAACGCACTCCGGGTGAGGGTTATCCCAACACAATCTCGATCCGATGCGTCTTGCCGTCATCGGCGAGCGCCATGCCTTGGCTTGGATCGGCCAGCGTTTCGCCATCGATGCGGGCGTGAAACACACCCGAGCCGGTACCGAGCGGATTTTCGATGGCGATGTCGTAGGTCGCGCTGCGGTGTCGGAACGTCACATGCAGCCCCGGCCATTGTTTCGGGATGCAGGGATCGATGCGCAGCCGTGTGCCCTGCACGCGTAGGCCCACAATCCGCTCGACGATCACGCGGTACATGACACCCGCGGACCCCGTGTACCAGGACCAGCCGCCGCGCCCGACATGGGGATGCACCGAATAGACATCGGCGCACACCGCATAAGGCTCAACCTTGTAGCGCTGCACCGCGGAAGGGCTGTCGCCATGCAGGATGGGATTGGCGATGGAGAGATATTCCATCGCCTTCTCGCCGTTCTTGAGCATGGCGAAAGCCTGCGCCGCCCAAAGTGCGGCATGCGTGTATTGCCCGCCATTCTCGCGGATGCCCGGCGGATAGCCTTTGATGTAACCGGGATCGAGCGGCGTGGTGTCAAACGGCGGTGTGAACAGCAGCAGCAACGCCTCGTCACGTTTGGCGAGATATTTGTCGACCGCCTGCATCGCGCGGGCCGCGTGTTGCGGCTCGCCGGCGCCGGAGATCACGCTCCAGCTTTGCGCGATGGAATCGATGCGGCATTCGGAATTGGAAACGGAGCCCAAAGCCGTGCCGTCATCGAAATAGGCGCGGCGATACCAATCGCCATCCCAAGCATTCTCGTTGAGCGACGCTTTCATCGCCTGATTGTGGCGCTTCCAGGCGGCGCCGCGCTTCGTCTCGCCGCGCGCATCGGCGAAGGGCGTGAAGGCGCTAAGCGTGGCGTAAAGGAAGCCGGGCGTAGCCGCCTCTGAGAACGCAGAGGAAAGCGGCTTGTTCCTTAAGGAACCCGCGCCGAAAAATTGACCGCATCCAAGCGCTTCGCTGAAATATTACGCGGCGGCCCAATGCGAAAGTGTGCGCGAGGAAATCGCGGCTTTGGCCTCGGCGACCAGCGCCATGATCACGGAGCGGAAGGCATCGGCGTCTTCATCGCCCACGATCAGACGCAACGAGCGAATGATGCGCGATATGCGAAAATGGTTGTGATCGTGCGCGGCAAGCCAATTGGCGTGGTTGCGATAGAATTGCAGCATGTGCTGTGCGCTGGCACGCATGCGCATGCGTGCAATCAGGGAATGGCGCAATATGAGGATATCGGCCTGACTAAGAACCGGCGAGCCGGGCACAGCGCGGCTCGGTTCGGGCAACGGAAACAGCCACTGGATCAAATCGTGCATCGATTCGAGCGATGCGTCCTTGAGGCGTAGCACCTCTTCATGCGTCCGCCCCGATGTGTCGCGGCCATAGGCGGTGAGGAACTCGGTCAATTTCGACATGGGCGGTTACGCTTTCAATTTGGAATGGAGCGCGGCTTTCATCTTGGCAGATTTGGCGAGCACGGCAGCCGATGGGATAGACGGATGCTCGCTATAAGGCCCAACGCCGCCCACAGGACGGCGCAACACCACGCCGGGTCGCGAAAGCGCGGCCTTTACCGCATCCGGATCGTCTGCGACGCGCGCGCCGCCATATTTGAAGAGATCGTATTTCGCGCCCCAAGCAGCGAGCGCGGATGCTTTTGACGGCGCGGCGATAACCGTGTCGTAGAAGCCTAGCGATGCAGCATACACCTTGCGCAGGGACATGCGATGGAAACGTTTCAAAGCTCCTTTGGTTCGCCGCAGAGGAACCATGAAGGCGACAAAGTGTTTAACAAATGCAGCGCTCTAGCAGGGTTCCGTCATGACCAAAGACAAGAACACCGAGGACAGGAATAACCGCCACACGCCCACCGCTCCGCAAGAAGCGCGTGGGGAGAAACGCTCTGGCCAAATCAAACGCGAAGAAAACGCGATTAAAGCCAAGGAAACCGCGCGCAATCGCGGAATGCGCGGCACCGGTGAAGGCGAAACCGGCATGCAGCGTGGCCAAGGCCACATACAGGGACGCTAAGTCAGTTGGCTTTCTTGCGCTTTGCGTGTGGCTCGATGTCCGGCAGCAAGCCTGTGCACAGGCCCAGGAGCGGCAGAAACGAGATCACGACGTAGACGAATTGGATGCTCGTCTTGTCGGCGAGCCAGCCGAACGCCGCTGCGCCCAAGCCGCCAAGCCCAAACGCAAGCCCGAAAAACAGACCTGAGATCACACCGATGCGATGCGGCGCGAGTTCCTGCGCGTAAACGAGGATCGCGGGGAATGCCGCCGACAAAATCGTGCCGACGATGAAACTGAGCACGGCCATCCAGAACAGGCCGACATAGGGCAGCAGCAGCGCGAACGGCAGGCAGCCCAGGATCGACACCCAGATCACCAGCTTGCGGCCGATCCTGTCGCCGATGATACCGCCCGCAACCGTGCCGACCGCCGCACCAATGAGGAACAGGAACAGATAGACCTGCGCGGCCTGCACCGAGACGCCGAATTTTTCGATTACGAAAAACGTGTGATAGGACGCGACGCACGAGATGTAGACCTGCTTCGAGAAGGTCAGCACCATCAGGACGAACAGCGCCTTGATGCGCGTGCCGCGCGACAATGCCGGCGGCGGATAGGCCGTGACGCTTTGCTTGATGCGCGCCAGGCCATGATCTTTATACCAAGTGCCGACGCGCCACAGGATGAGGATGGCAGCCACCGCCATAAGCGCGAACCACGCAACCGAGCCCTGCCCTCTGGCCGCAACGATGGCCGCCGCCGCAAGCGGCCCCAAAGCCGAGCCGACATTGCCGCCCACCTGGAACATGGATTGCGCGAAGCCGTGACGGCCGCCCGCCGCCATGCGCGCGACGCGCGAGGACTCGGGATGGAACACGGATGAGCCGATGCCCACCGAAGCCGCCGCGATCAACAACAGCGTATAGGAATGGCTGATCGACAGCAGCAGCAGGCCGACCAGCGTGCAGATCATCGCGATGGGCAGAGAATAGGGCATGGGGCGCTTGTCGGAATACAAACCCACAAGCGGCTGCAGCAACGAGGCGGTGACCTGGAAGGTCAGCGTGACAAGGCCGATCTGCGTGAAGGACAGATTTAGCAGCGCCTTCAAATTCGGATAGATGGCCGACAGCACCGACTGCATCATGTCGTTCAACAGATGACAGACGCAGATGGCGAACAGCACCGTCATCGTGGTGGTCACCACAGCAGGTGATGCGAGCGGCGGCGAGGCGGGCTCGTTGATTTCGGCTTGCGGCGGAATATCGGACATGGGGCCTATCAACACTCACAGAGGCGCGCCATTCGTCGGCGCACCGTGATGCCGTAGCAAATCCCCCCTCCGGCTCGCAATGCTCGTCACCTCCCCCGTAAACGGGGGAGGAAACCCGTCGCCTCTACTTCCTCCCCCGTTTACGGGAGAGGTGTCCGCCGCAAGGCGGACGGAGGGGGCCTTAAAACACCAACTCACCGATGTGGCCGGATTCATAGGCCGAGAAGAAGATGCAGCCGTCGCGGTGCACGCACATACCGCGCGGTCCCCGCAACGGCTCGGGAATGTCGAATTCGCCGAGGAGTTCGCCTTGCGGCGACATACAGCCCATTTTCTGCAACGAGTCTTCCGTGAACCAGATGTTGCCATCGGGCGTGGCGGCGAGGCTGCGCGGCTCTGCCTTCACATCAGGAAGCGCGTAAACGCTCACAGCGTTCTTCGCATCGATGCGCCCGAGAAACGCGTTGCTGGTGGCGGCGAACCAGATGTCGCCATTGGGATGGGCAAACATCGCACGCGGCTGGCTTCCCGCTTTCAATGCCAGTTCCGTGACCGTGCCATTGCTCAACACACCAATCTTGTCGATCTCGGGCTCGCTGAACCACGGTGTGTTTCCACGAAACGCGAGCGACAAAGGCTTCGTGCCCGGTGACAATCCCGTGAGTGTCATTTCTTCAAACCGGCCATCGGGCGAAATCGCTGCGAGCTTTCCAACATTGGCTTCGATAAACCAGATTCTGCCATCGGGACCGGGCATGATGCCGTTGGGCGTGGCGTTCGCCGTGGGGCAGGCGAATTCCGTAATCGCACCTTGCGGCGTGATGCGGCCGATTTTCGCGGCCGTGTTTTCCGTGAACCAGAGATTGCCGTCGGCTCCGGCCGCGATACCGCTGGATTGGGTGTTCGGCGTGGGTGTTGCGAATTCCGTGATGACACCGGTCTTCAAATCGAGCCGGCCGATTTTGCTTGTACCGCTTTCGGCGAACCAGATCGCGTTATCAGGCCCGGACGTGATGAGATAGGGCTTGGCATTGGGCGAAGGGATCGCGTGCGCGACAAAGCGCGGCGGTTTGATTTTGGCGGTGGTGGCCCGCGCATGTGAAGCGATGAACGCAGAAGCCGCTGTGCTGGCCATCGCGGCACGGCGCGTGAGATGGCGCATGATTCCCCTCCCCTATCTTTTTTCCTTTGAGGATAGCGCAGGGGAGACGGAGCGGCGAGAGCAGAACCTCTGCCACCTAGGTGTTTGGGTTCGATTTCAAGCGATCGATAAGCGCTTGGCGCGCGGCGATGGTGGACGCGAGCTTCTCGCGCACCTTTGCCAACACTTCGGCAGGCGCGCTGCTGGGATGGCCGGAATGGAACGGCGGCGAAGGGTTATATTCCAACTGCAATTGCACGGTTTGCGCGGCCTCGACGCCCAGCAATTCGGCCGTGAGGGTGAGCGCGAAATCGATCCCTGACGTGACGCCACCGGCGGTGATGATGTTGCCATCCTGCACGACGCGCGCATCCACAGGAATTGCACCAAGCTGTTCCAGAAACGGCATCGAGGCCCAGTGCGTCGCCGCACGGCGGCCGCGGAGCAGGCCCGCCGCGCCAAGCACCAGCGAGCCCGTGCAAACGGACGTGACATAGCGCGCGCCGCGCGCCTGGCGGCGCAGGAAGCCCAGCGTTTCGCCATCGGAGAGAAGATCGTTGATGCCGGCACCACCGGGCACGCAGATGACATCCAGCGCCGGGCAATCGGTGAAAGTGTTGGTGGGCGTGAACGACAGGCCTGTGACCGACATCACCGGTTCGCGGGTCTTCCAGACGAGATGCACAGTCACATCGGGAAGCGAGGCGAACACCTCATAAGGTGCCGTGAGATCCAATTGCTGGATGCGCGGAAAGATCAGAAACCCGATATGCAGCATGGCATACGCCTTTAGCCGATCACCGCCTCCCAGACGGGCGGCTCTCTCAGCTCTATCGGCACGCGCCAGGCAGCGCAATTGTCCTTGTGCACGATGGTGGCGGGCATGAGAATTTCGTGCGGAATGTCCGCGCCGTTCCAATGGCGCAGCATCGCTTCCGTCGCAATACAGCCCATCTTGAAGCCGTCATAATCCACCGAGGCAAGAAGCCGGCCCTCATGGATGGCATGCGCAGCTTCCACCGTGCCGTTGCTGCCCATCACCAACATGCTGCGCTTGGCTTCAAGCAGCGCGTCGAGCGCGCCCAATGCCATGAGATCGTTCGCAGCGATCACGCCATCGACCGGCGTGGAGGATTCCAGAATCCGCTGCATCGCCTGATAGCCGCCGGCCCGTTGGTAATGGCCGCACGCGGATGCGGCGAAATTCACCTTGGGTTGTTCGCCCAGCGCGGCATGGAAACCGCGCAACCGTTCGCGCGCGGTGGGCGCAGCGGCCGGGCCTTCGATGATGGCGATGTTGCCTTCATTACCGAGCACACCGAGGAAGTAACGCATGGCCGATTGGCCGATGCGGAATTCATCGCCGCCGACGAAGGAGACAAATGTGCCCGCGATGCGATTGATGAAATTGATTGTGGGAATACGCGCGCTGTTGAGCTGCGCCACCATCGGCATCAAGGCCACATCGTCGGTGGGATTGAACAGCACGCCATCGGGCAGCCCGCCCAGATCGCCACGCAACTCGGCCTGCATCAGAGAAATTTGCTGGTCCACATCGTCGGGCGTTTCCGGTAAGCGCGAGATGATCTCAACCCCTTTCGCGGCGCCGATACGCTCGGCCCCGTGAAGGAATGCGCGGTAATTCGGGTTGATCCCGTTCTTGACATAAACGGAGATGCGCTTGGTCATACACGGCCCCCCGGCGGCGCGGCTTATATCACGGGCTCTTCTGGCCGAGTGTCGGCAAGATGACGCGGTTGCGAGATGTTATCGTGAGAAAATCGACGCCGCGCCGTAGCCCAGGCCGGCGGCGGCCGCGCTGACACAGGTGCCCCAGGCGATATCGACCAGCGTCGCGGGCACCGTCCAGCCCTTGAGGATGGCCAGACAGGTGAGATCGAACGTCATATAGGCGAGGAAGCCGAGGCCTGCGCCATAGGCGACAGCCTGCGCCAACGAGCCCGCCTTCAGGCCCGGCGCAATGGCGAATACGATGAGGCCGGCTGCGAAGAACACATAGAACAACGCGGCGGCAGCGACGTTGGGATCGTCCGACAGCAGCGATCCGACTTGGGCGCGGAAGAACGCGTTCGAGATCAGCTTGAGCCACACCAGATCGAGCGCGGCCATCCCAAATACGGAAGCGAAATAGGCGGCAACGTAACGCATCAAAATCTCACCCTCAGAACAGCCAGCGCATCATGAGGCCGGCAATGCCCTGCCCGCGCGGCGCCGACTGCGAACCGATGACGCAGACGCATTCCTGTTCGCCATCCACGCGCGGCTGATGCACGTGTGCATCCGAAGCCTCCAAGAAATCGCCAGCGGCGTAGCGCACATCGCCATCCCAGAACGCACCGGAGAGAACGCATGTCATCTCCACGCCGTCATGGGCGTGATGCGGCAGCAAGCCGCCGGCACCAACGCGCAAGCGATAAGCCCGGCTGCCATCTTCGCCGCGCCACAGCGATTGCATGCGGATGCCCGGCGCGAGCCAGCGCTCACGCGCCTGTTTGGCGCGCGGCCTCAGTTCAGCCTTGGCCGGAGCGTGGTTGGTTTCGATACGCGCTAATGCCTGCTGCAACGCGCCTTCCGACAAGGTCGCCGGCGAAGTGTTGTCCAGCAACGCGCCACCGACGCAACGCCACACGAACATTTCCTGACGGCACAGTGCGCAGAGATCCAGATGGGCATCGACTGCCATGCCCAAAGCGAGCGGCAGATTGCCCGACGCGTGGGCGGCGAGTGTTTCTTCGGAAGGATGGTGGCGGATCGTCATGATGCGTTCCCCATCGCGGCGCGCAACCGCGCCATGGCCAGCCGCAAACGCGATTTCACCGTCCCGAGCGGGATGCCCAACAGACGCGCGATATCCGAATGCGGTTTTTCTTCAAAGAAAGACAGGCGCACAATGTCGGCCTGCTCGGTCGGCAAGGCTTCCAGCGCGCGCTTCACATGCGCGCAGGATTCGGCGGCCAAAAATCCATCGCTGGCGGGCGGCGCGCTATCGTCGGTCTCGGCGGACCACAACAATTGATCCTTCTGCGCGGTGCGCGCCCGGCGGGCGGCATCCACGCGCAGATTGCGCGCGATGGTGAAGATCCAGGTGGAGGCGGCAGCACGTTCGGGGTCGAAGCGATCGGCCTTGCGCCAGACACTGAGCAGCGTTTCCTGCGCCAGATCTTCGGCTTCGGATTCGCTACAGTTCAGGCGCAACAGGTGCGATTTCACGCGCGGCGCGAAATAAAGAAAGAGCTGGGCGAAGATTTCGCTGTCGCGCTCTCGCGCGATGGCCACAATCCATTGTGCCTTTTCGTCCCGCTCTGGCTTCACAGTAGGCACAATCCAGGCCTTGCCGCGAAATCGCGACGCAACGGAGTCCATGAGGATTTTCTCCAGCATGGCCTCTTTACGTCCGGATTCATCATTTGGATCACTTCGCCTGCTCGGACGTTATGCAGCGGGGAAACTTTAACGAAAGATGATCCGGCCGCAACACGGCCTCGTATAAAGGCCATGGCGAGAATTGGGATCATCGGTACCGGAATATCGGGACTTGGGGCGGCGTTTCTTCTGCAACGCCGCCACGACATCACTCTTTATGAAAAAGCCCCGCGCATCGGCGGACATACGCGCACGCTGACCGTGGATTACGACGGCGTGCCAATCCCTGTTGATACGGGGTTTATTGTCTTTAACGAACGCAATTACCCGAATCTTACCGGTCTTTTCCGGCATCTCGATGTGCCTGTGCACAAGAGCGACATGACGTTTGCGGCCACCATCGCCGATGGCTGGCTGGAATGGGGCGCCAAGGACCTGAACAGCGTGTTCGGCCAGCGGCGCAACATGCTGCGGCCCGGCTTCTACAAAATGGCGCGCGACGCGATGCGCTTCAACGCGCTGGCGGAAGAGACCGTGGATGGCTTCCCCGGCATCACGCTGGGCGAATTCCTCGACGTATTGAAGCTGGGCGATTGGTTCCGCCGCTTCTATCTGCTGCCGATGGCCGGCGCGATCTGGAGCTGCCCGCCGCAGGACATGCTGGATTTTCCCGCGCGCAGCTTCGTGCGCTTCTTCGCCAATCACGGCCTCCTGTCCACCAGCGGCCAGCCGCAATGGTACACGGTGACCGGCGGCGCCCAGGAATATGTGAAGCGACTGACACATTCTTTTTCGCATCGCCTCTCCCCCCAGAGCGGCGCGAAAAGTGTGACGCGAACTGCCGACGGCGTTCGCGTCACCGATACAAACGGGCGCACCGAGATTTACGATCACCTGGTGATGGCCTGTCATGCCGACGAGGCGTTTTCGCTTTTGACCGACCCGAGCGCCGACGAAGCCACGATCCTGCCTGCGTTCCGCTATCAGCAGAACCGCGCCGTTCTGCATCGCGACACCAGCGTGATGCCGAAGCGCAAGCGCTGCTGGGCGAGCTGGGTCTATCACGCAGGATACGACACGAGCGAACCCAAGATCGCGGTCTCGTATTGGATGAACCGCCTGCAAGGCATCGACGACAAATACCCGCTGTTCGTGACGCTGAACCCGATGCGTGAAATCGACCCCGAAAAGGTGTTCGACGAACATGTGTTCGAGCATCCGATGTTCGACACGCGCGCGGTGGCAGCGCAAGCGCGCCTGCCCGCCATACAAGGCGTGCGCAACACCTGGTTCTGCGGCGCGCATTGGCGCAACGGCTTTCACGAAGACGGGCTGGCCAGCGCTGTGGCCGTGGCCAAGGGTTTCGGTATTGCACCGCCCTGGGACACCGCGAAAGAAGCCGTCGCGCCCGAACGCGAATCCGTTCCCGATTGGCGTCCGGTTCCGGTTGCGGCAGAATAGGCCATGGCCGACATCATTCGCACCCGCGTGTTCCATGCGAGACCGCAAAGTGCGACGGCCGGCACGAAACGCAACGCGTTCAACTACTCGATCTTTTATCTGGCGCTGCCGTTGAGCGAGATGAAGGCCGGGATCAAGCGGGTTCTGTTTTCGCTCAACCGCTTCAACCTGTTTAGCTTTTACGACAAGGATCACGGCGACGGGCGCAAGTCCCCGGAAAGCTGGATCAGGGATGCGCTGGACAGTTGCGGCATTGCTGAGGCCGACGGCGACGTAACGCTCATCACCCTGCCGCGCGTGTTTTCCTACTTCTTCAATCCGGTGAGTTTCTGGCTCTGCTACGACCGGCAGCACACTTTGCGCGCCGTGCTGGCCGAGGTGAACAACACCTTCGGCGAACGCCATTGCTATATGTGCGCGCACCCCGACCGGCGGCCGATCGAACCCCAAGATTGGCTGCAAACCGAGAAGACCTTCCACGTGTCGCCGTTTATGACAGTGGAGGGACATTACCGTTTCCGCTTCCAGTTTGACGCGGAAAAGCTGGCGATTTGGATCAATTATCACCATGCGAACGGCGATCTGGCGCTCTCCACCTCGATGATGGGGCCGCGCGCGGCACTCACCTCGCCGCGCTTGCTTTTTTACTTTCTCCGGTATCCGCTAGTCACATTACAGGTCATCGCCCTCATCCATTATCAGGCGGTGAAATTATTTCTGAAGGGCGTGCGCTTCGGACCCAAGCCACCGCCGCCCGAATTGGAGATTTCCCAATGAACTTGGATTCGGTGATTGAGCGCCGCTGGTTCGATGCCGTGCGGAATCTGGAATACGGCACGCTGCATTTCACGACGCCGAACGGCGAGACGACAACGCTGCAGGGGCCCAAGCCAGGGCCCGTAGCCACACTTAAAATCCACGAATGGGACGTATTGCGGCGCGCGGCCTCGCGCGGCGATATCGGCCTGGGCGAAGACTATATCGACGGCGCCTGGGACTCGGAGAATGTCGAAGCGTTGTTCGCGCTGTTCCTGATGAACATGGACGCTATGGACGGCTTCGCGCACGGCAATCTGATCAACCGCATCGGCTTCGTTCTGACCAACACGTTCTTCAATCGCAACAGCGTGAAGGGCAGCTCACGCAACATCCAGGCGCATTACGACGTCGGCAACGATTTCTACAAATTGTGGCTCGACGAGACGATGACGTATTCCTCCGCCCTGTTCGACAAGCCGGATTTGAGTCTGGCTGACGCACAGCGGCGCAAATACGGCCGCATTCTTTCCAAGTTCAATCGCGACAAGGCCAACGTGCTGGAGATCGGCTGCGGCTGGGGCGGCTTTGCGGAAGCCGCTGCCGCAGGCGGACATGAAGTCACGGGCTTGACCGTGTCACCCGCGCAGGCAGCGTTTGCGCGCGAGCGCCTGAACGGTGCGGCCGAGGTGAAATTGGAAGACTACCGCCATACCAAAGGCGCGTATGACATGATCGTCTCCATCGAGATGTTCGAGGCGGTGGGCGAACGCTATTGGAAGCAGTTCTTCCATGTGCTGTCGGAACGTCTGAAGCGCAGCGGGCGTGCCGTGATCCAAACCATCACCATTCGCGATGAACTGTTCTCCGGCTATCGCACGCGCAGCGATTTCATCCGCCATTATGTTTTTCCGGGCGGCATGCTGCCGAGCGTGCAACGCTTCCAGGAAGAAGCCGAGCGCGCGGGTTTAAAAGTCGCGGACAAGTTTTCCTTCGGCCAAGATTATGCGCGAACCTTGCGCCAATGGAGCGAGCGCTTGAGCGCGCGCGAGGCCGAAGTGAAAGCCCTGGGCCATACCGACGCCTTCATGCGCAATTGGAAATTTTATATCGGCATCTGCGCCGCGGCCTTCGCGGTGAACCGTACCGATGTGGTGCAGTTGGAATTGGCGCACGCTTAGAGCTTGGGGCACTCCCTGCGCAGCTTTTCTAAGTCCGCCAATGTGGCCTAAGAAAAGCTAGCGGAACTGGCGCACGGGTAGTTGTCGTTTGGTTCGCTTCCTCCGCCCACCTCCCCTGCAAGGGGGGAGGAGTTCTCGTCTATTCTTCCTCGTTCGTGCTTATCCCGTTACTTCGCAGTGTCTTCGCGCAGGATTTCGAGTTCCAGCCAGCGCTCCTCGGCGGAGGCCAATTCCGCACGCGCCTTTTCCAACCCGTTTGAGATTTCCGTATATCGGGCCGGGTCGCGTGTGTAGAGCGAGGCATCGCCAAGCGCGCCTTGCCCCGTGGCGATGATCTTCTCCAACTCGACCATGCGCTTGGGCAATGTTTCCAGCGCGTGTTTGTCTTTGAAACTGAGTTTCGGTGCGCGTGTTTCGCGGGCTGAAGATTGCTGCGACTTTGCTTTGCCCTGTCTTGCACCGTCTCTGGCGCGCTTGGTGACGCCGCCGCCACGCTGCGCCACCATATCGGTGTAACCGCCGGCATATTCGCGGAACACGCCTTCGCCTTCCGCCATCAATGTGGCGCTGGCGACGCGATCAAGAAAATCGCGATCATGGCTGACAACAATCACGGTGCCGGGATAATCGGCGATCATCTCTTCCAGAAGATCGAGCGTACCCAAATCGAGATCGTTGGTCGGTTCGTCGAGCACGAGAAAATTCGATGGGCTCGCGAGCGCTTTGGCGAGCAGCAGCCGCGCGCGTTCACCGCCCGAGAGAATGCGCACCGGCGTGCGGGCCTGCTCGGGAAGGAAGAGAAAATCTTTCAGATAGCTCACGATGTGGCGCTTCTGCCCGCCGATCTCGATGGTGTCTCCACCGCCCGTGAGCACATCGGCGACCGTCACTTCATCGTCGAGCACCGCGCGGCGCTGATCCAGCATCGCGAGGGCGATCGTACCGGCCAATTTAATCTCGCCGCTATCGGGCGCCAATTGGCCCGTCAGCATATTGAGCAGCGTGGTTTTTCCCGCGCCATTCGCGCCGACGATGCCGACGCGATCCCCCTTCAAGATGCGGATGGAAAAATCCGCCACGATGGGACGGCCGTCATAGGATTTACTTATGGATTTGGCTTCGACCATGCGCGAGCCCGATTGCACGGCCTCTTGGCCTGAGAACTTCACCTGCCCGACCACCTGCAATTGCTCGCGACGGTCGCGGCGCAGATCGGAAAGACGCGCCATGCGGCCGACATTGCGCTTGCGGCGCGCGGTGACGCCGTAGCGGACCCAATGTTCTTCCATGGCGATTTTGCGGTCGAGCTTATGACGCTCCAATTCTTCCTGCGCCAGGATCTCGTCGCGCCACGCTTCGAACGCACCGAAGCCCTGTTCCAAACGGCGCGTGCGGCCGCGATCAAGCCATACGGTGGCTTGCGTCAAATTCTGCAAGAAGCGGCGATCATGGCTGATGATCACCAGCGCCGAGCGCATGGATGCCAATTCGCCTTCCAGCCATTCCAGCGCCGGCAAATCGAGATGGTTGGTGGGTTCGTCCAGCAACAGAATGTCCGGAGAGGCCGCCAGAACGCGCGCCAGTGCGGCGCGGCGCGCTTCACCGCCCGACAAAACGGCCGGATCTTCCTCACCCGTCAGCCCGAGCGCGCCCAACAGCGAATGCGTCCGGCCATCGTCGTCGCCTGCGGTGAGTCCGGCTTCCATATAGGCATTCACGCTGGCGAAGCCCGATAGATTCGGTTCCTGCGGCAGATAACGCACGGTGGTTCCGGGTTGCAGAAAGCGCTCGCCGCTGTCCGGTGTCACAAGGCCGGCGGCGATTTTCAACAGCGTGGATTTGCCCGATCCGTTGCGCCCTACCAGGCACAGCCGTTCACCCGGATTCACGGTGAGCGCCGCGCCGTCGAGAAGCGTCGTTGTGCCGAAGGTCAGGCGCGTATTGTTCAAAAACAGTGGAGGTGGGGCCATGGCGGGTTCTGTAGCCCGCCCGCGCGCCGGTAGAAACCCCCAAGCCAACGTGTTCAGTTGAGGGGATGCGTGACCGCTCCTAGAAGAGCGTGAACCTGAGACAAGGACGCGACGGTGGCAAAGACAACGCCTGCGACTCTGGCTTTGAAGGCTGCGCGCATCGATTTCAGCGTGCACGAATATGCCTATGAACCAAACGCCGACAGTATCGGCCTTCACGCGGCTGAATCTCTCGGGGTGTCGCCGGATATGGTTCTGAAGACCCTCATTGTGAACGTCGATGGCAAGCCTTGCTGCATCGTTTTGCCATCCGACCGCGAGGCTTCGATGAAGAAGGTAGCGACGGCGTTTGGCGGCAAAGCGGCCGAGATGTGTCCGCCCGCCGACGCCGAGCGGATCACCGGCTATCGGATCGGCGGCGTCAGCCCCTTCGGACAGAAGAAGAAGCTCCGCACCGTTTTCGAAGACGAGGCTTTGCAGCACGACGCTGTCTTCGTGAATGGCGGCGGGCGCGGGCTACAGATCAAAGCGGACCCTAAGAGTTTGGTGGCGGCGCTAGGGGCTTCGAGCGCGCCGATTGCGGTGTGATGCGCATCTCGACTTCCACGCGATCTCACATAGAAAATCACCGTCATTCCCCGCCGAGTAATCCGTAGGATTGCGAGGGGAAGGGAACCCAGGTGGTGACGTGCTGACTATGTGCTTTCATCACCACCTGGGTCCCCTTCCCTC
>CAIYRG010000029.1 GCA_903928515.1 uncultured Alphaproteobacteria bacterium
GGCGACCGCGTTCTCGCTTCGACAAAGAGAAACAACCCGGCTCCCAAAGCAGCGGCCGACAACAAGCCGATGTTGATCGCGCCGAAAGCACCGCGCCCAACCGTCATCGCGAGTGCATAGGCCGCCAAAGCCGACGCCAGCAGTACGGTTCCTACAAAGTCGAAACCGGCAAGACTGCCCTTCGCATCGCCTCTGCTCTTGGCATCGCCGCGCCCTACCGGCAGCGCGCAATACGCCATGAGAAACGTCAGAACGCCCAACGGAACATTGATAAGGAAGATAGCCCGCCAGCCATCCCGCGCGATGAGAATCCCGCCGAGCGAGGGGCCGAAGGCGGTGCCGATCGCGGACATCGTTCCGAGCATCCCCATGGCGCTCCCGGTCCGCTCCTTCGGAACAGTCTCCCCGACAAAGGCCATCGTCAGGGCCATCATGATCGCCGCCCCCAATCCCTGCACCGCGCGGGCGAAAATCAGCATCCAAAGCCTCGGCGCGACGCCGCTCAACCCCGAGCCGAGCGTGAACAGGACAATTCCGGCCAGCAGCAGGCGGCGGCGGCCAACGATATCGCCAAGCCGTCCGATGCCGACGACAAGGGCGGTGATGACGAGGAGATAGGCGACAACGACCCATTGCACGTCTTGGAACGACGCCTGAAAGGCCATGGCTATTGTCGGCAGACCGACGTTGGCGATGCTGGCGCCGAGCGAAGACAGCAACATGGACAACGAAAGGCTGATCAGCACCCATCCGACAGAGGCCGCTCGTGCCGCGCTCGATGTCCTCATGATGAATCCCTTCCACAAACCTTACCCGCAAACGTAGGGCCGGGCCGGATAAGGCGAAAGGCGCACGATTTGCATTCTATTCGTGTGTTTAACGCCACATCACAATTGAATTGCGCTACCGTCGATCCATGTCGATTCCAGATCTCAACTTGCTCGTCACTCTCGACGTGCTTCTCGCGGAAGGCAGCGTTGCCCGCGCAGCTCGGCGCTTGCGGCTCAGCCCGTCTGCCATGAGCCGCGCGTTGGCGCGGTTGCGCGAAGCAACGGGCGACCCTCTCTTGGTGAGAGCCGGGCGCGGCCTCGTGCCGACGCCGCGCGCGCTCGAACTCCGCGACGGGGTCGGTCGGCTCGTGCAAGACGGTGTGGCGGTTCTGCGTCCCGTCGACAGCCTCGATCTGCCGCGGCTGGTTCGGACGTTCACGATGAGAACCAGCGATGGCTTTGTTGAGAACTTCGGGCCGGGCATCATCGCTCGTGTCAGCCGGGAAGCTCCCGGCGTTCGCCTTCGGTTTTTGTCGAAGCTGGACAAAGACAGCGCGCTGCTTCGCGACGGCACCGTCGATCTGGAAACCGCCGTCGTGGGCAAGAGCCTGGGCCCCGAGGTTCGCGCGCAGGCGCTATTCCGCGACCGCTTCATCGGCGTCGTTCGGAAAAAACATCCGCTCAGCAAGAGTAGAATGACGCTCTCCCGCTACGCCGCGAGCCGGCACATTCTCGTCTCGCGGCGGGGGCTGGACAAAGGCCCGATCGACGAAGCCCTTCGTTCGCAGGGATTGGAGCGGCAGATCACCACCATCGTCAGCGGCTTCTCGGTCGCGCTCGCCCTGGCGCGGACCACCGATCTGATCGCCAGCGTGCCCGAGCGGCACACCGAAACGCTGCGCACCGGAATGCACACCTTCCTGCTTCCGGTTTCGATGCCCAGCCTCACGATTTCATTGATCTGGCATCCGCGCATGGACGCCGACCCGGCGCACCGCTGGTTGCGCGCGCACATCCGTCAGGCTTGCGCAGTATAGGGACGCGCAAGGCACGCGCTCCGCCATCACCAGATACTTTTTCCTGAGACGGCGATCGCGGCCAGCCTTCAGGCCGCCCGTTACTGGGCGGCGTCCAGGCTCCAAACGGTCAACCGGAATTGTTGTTCGCACTCGGTGCAGGTGAAAATTCGCGTGTGGGCATCGGATCGACCCAGCAAACCCTCAGCTCGTAAAAACTTCATCGGCTTGCCACATTGACAATCGACGGATGCAGAACACGTCGGGACAAAGCTGCGCTCAAGCTTAGACATGGAAACTCCAGTGCGCTTGAGGATGTGCACCAACAGCATCGCCGCGATGTAGCCCGTTTTCTTTCAAATTTCGCAAACTCATAATACGAGACCGCATAGCAGCGCCGTTAGCTCAGCTTGTCGTGTTGTTCCGGTCTTCGCCATGACGCGCTTGAGGTGCGTGCGAACGGTTTCTGCCGATACCAAAGCTCACACTCCGCACAATTTCCGGGTGGTCCTGCCAGATTATTTGTATATGAGGACCTTATTTCTCTTCCTCCATTGTAACTGCAAC
>CAIYRG010000030.1 GCA_903928515.1 uncultured Alphaproteobacteria bacterium
AATATTGGTCTTCGTACCGCTTTGCGAGTTCTTCGATATTCTCCGGCGGCCAGCCCGACACTTCCATGCCGAGATGCAAGCCCATCTCCGCCAGCACCGCCTTGATTTCGTTCAGCGACTTGCGGCCGAAATTCGGCGTGCGAAGCATTTCCGCTTCGGTCTTCTGAATGAGATCGCCGATATAGACGATGTTGTCGTTCTTCAGGCAGTTCGCCGAACGCACCGAAAGTTCGAGTTCGTCGACCTTCTTCAGCAGCACCGGGTTGAACGCGAGATCCGGCTTCGCTTCGTCAGCGACGCGTTCCTTCGGCTCTTCGAAGTTGATGAAGACCTGGAGCTGGTCTTGCAGGATGCGCGCGGCATAGGCCACCGCATTCTCCGGCGTGAGCGCGCCATTGGTATCGATCAACATGGTGAGCTTGTCGTAATCGAGAATCTGGCCCTCGCGGGTGTTCTCGACCTTGTACGAAACCTTCTTCACCGGCGAGAACAGGCTGTCGACCGGGATAAGGCCGATCGGCGCATCTTCGGGACGGTTACGATCCGCAGGCACGTAGCCCTTACCGGAATTGACCGTCAGCTCCATGCGGAGTTGCACGCCGTCATCCAGCGTGCAGAGCACGAGGTCGGGATTCAGGATTTCGACATCGGCAACCTGCGCGATCTGCCCGGCCGTGACTTCGCCCGGACCGTCGGCGCGCAGCGACAAGCGCTTCGGGCCTTCGGCATGCAGACGCAGCGCAACCTGCTTCACGTTCAAGACAATATCGGTGACGTCTTCACGCACGCCCGGAATGGACGAGAATTCGTGCAGCACGCCTTCGATCTGAATCGCGGTGACGGCGGCGCCTTGCAGCGACGACAACAGCACGCGACGCAGAGCGTTGCCGAGCGTCAGGCCAAAGCCGCGCTCGAGCGGTTCGGCTGTGACTGTCGCCGAACGATTGTGTTCTTGGTCCGCTTCAATTTTTAATTTCTGCGGCTTGATCAATTCTTGCCAGTTTTTCTGAAACATTTTGGCCTCATCGTTTCTCGGACGCGTGAGAGAAATCTCCGCGCCCTATCCGTTCGACGGCTAAAAGCGTTTCGCGATTATTCGCGGGTATTCGTATTCGTTACACTCGACGGCGTTTCGGCGGCCGGCATCCATTGTGCGGGATCGGCGTGACGTCGCGGATCGCGAGCACGTTCAAACCCACGGCCTGCAATGCGCGCAACGCCGATTCACGTCCAGCACCCGGACCGCTCACTTCGACTTCCAGCGTACGCATGCCGTGTTCGACGGCTTTCTTGCCGGCGTCTTCCGCAGCGACCTGGGCCGCATACGGAGTCGAGTTGCGCGAACCGTTGAAACCGAGCGCGCCAGCGGACGACCACGAAATCGTGTTGCCCTGCGAGTCGGTGATCGTGATGATCGTGTTGTTGAACGTCGCGGCGACATGCGCGATGCCCGTAACAACATTCTTCTTTTCTTTTTTGCGCGTACGCGCAGCAGCCTTCGCCATTATTTCGTGACCTTCTTCTTACCCGCGATGGCTTTCGCGGGACCTTTGCGCGTGCGCGCATTGGTGTGCGTGCGTTGACCGCGAACCGGGAGGCTCTTGCGGTGACGAAGCCCACGATAGCAACCGAGATCCATCAGGCGCTTGATGTTCATCGCGATTTCGCGACGCAGATCGCCTTCCACGAGATAATCGCGGTCGATGACTTCACGAATCTGAATCACGTCGGATTCAGTGAGATCGGACACGCGGCGCTCTTCGCCGATGCTGACCTTTTCGCAAATCTCTTTGGCCTTCGCAGGACCGATGCCGTGGATATAGCGCAAGCCAATTTCCACGCGCTTGTTTGTCGGGATATTGACGCCAGCTATACGCGCCACGGGTGTATCTCCTGCTTAAAGGCCAAACGCTTCAAACGACAACCCGGCGTCCCGACACTCATCCCCATCAAAAACGAGGAAATGCGCCGAAATTCACAGAAAAGTCGCGCGAGGGCGCGGATTATAGGAATGGGTAACGTCACGTCAACTCGTTCTTGGCAATTCCAACAAGGAACTTACGATTTCTATTTTTCCGAACAAAACCGGTTACTTAGCCGGCAACCATAAACCTACCGGACGAAACGTCCACCGCCCGCTTCGGTCCAACCCTTCAGAACCGTCTGAATTTCCTGCGAGACCTGGGGAATCGGGGCCATTCCGTCCACCGATTTCAGCTTTCCCGCCTTGGCATAGAAGTCGAGCAAAGGGGCCGTGTTCTGGTGGTAGACAACGAGGCGCTTACGCAGCGTCTCAGGGTTGTCATCCGCCCGCGTACCGCCCGTTTCCTGGTTCCGCTGCACGATGCGGCCCACCAGGATCTCGTCATTCACCTTCAGCTCGACCACGCCGTCGATTTTTTTGCCCTTGGACGCCAGCATCGTGTCCAGCGCCTGCGCCTGGCCGACCGTGCGCGGAAAGCCGTCAAACACCGCGCCTTGGGCGCAATCCGGCTTCTCCAGCCGCTCCGCGATGATGCCCACAACAACCTCGTCCGGGACGAGGTCGCCGCTGTCCATGATCGCTTTGCACTTCTTGCCCAATTCGGTGCCGGCAGCCACAGCTGCGCGCAGCATGTCGCCCGTGGAGAGCTGCACCAGCGCGTGCTCATCCTGCAGGATTTTGGCCTGAGTGCCTTTTCCAGCGCCCGGCGGTCCGAACAATATCAGGTTCATGCGGAGCCTCTTTAGCGCGAGTTGCGCGAACCCCGGAGACGCGCCTTCTTGATCAGGCCTTCATATTGCTGGGCAATGAGGTGGCTCTGCACCTGAGCAACCGTATCCATGGTCACGCTGACCATGATGAGCACGGACGTACCGCCCATCACGAAGCTCGAAATGCCGTAAGCCGACGCGAGGAATTCCGGGATTAAGCAGACGAACGCCACATAGATCGAGCCGATCACCGTGATGCGCGTCAGCACGTAGTCGATATATTCGGCGGTACGCTTGCCGGGACGAATGCCGGGAATGAAGCCGCCGTATTTCTTCAGATTGTCGGCCGTGTCTTCCGGATTGAAGACGATGGCCGTGTAGAAGAACGAGAAGAAGATGATGCCTGCCGCATAGAGCACCATGTAGAGCGGCTGACCGTGGCCCAGCAGCGCCACCATCGTCTGCAGCCACTCGGGCGCATTCGCGGCGTTGAAGCTGGCGACGGTCGTCGGCAACAACAGCAACGACGACGCAAAGATCGGCGGAATAACGCCGGCCACGTTGATCTTGAGCGGCAGATGCGAGGACTCGCCGCCGAAGATGCGGTTGCCTTGCTGCCGCTTCGGATATTGCACGAGGAGGCGGCGTTGCGCGCGCTCCATATAGACGATGCCCATGACCAGACCCGCGGCGCCGATGGCGAACGCGAGCAATGCGAAAGGCGACATGGCACCGGTACGTGCGGATTCGATGCTTTCCCCGATCACAACGGGGAAGCGTGCGATGATGCCCGCTGCGATAATGAGCGAAATGCCGTTGCCGATACCGCGCGCAGTGATCTGCTCGCCCAGCCACATCAAGAAGATGGTGCCGCCGGTGAGTGTGATGACCGTGGACATGCGGAACGCAAGGCCGGTGGTCACCACCACATTGCCCCAATTCTCGAGGCCGATGGCGATGGCATAAGCCTGCACGGCCGCGAGCCCGACGGTGGCATAGCGCGTGTATTGGTTGATTTGCTTGCGGCCGGTCTCGCCTTCCTTCTTCAGCGTCTCCCCCGACGGAGACACCGTCGTCATCAACTGAATGATGATGGAGGCCGAAATATAGGGCATGATGCCGAGCGCGAAGATGGCCATGCGCCCAATGGCGCCGCCCGCGAGCACGTTGAACACGTCGAGCAAGCCGCCGGATTGCTGTTGCAGTTGGCGCGCCAGCTCCGCGGCATCGATGCCCGGCATTGGGATGAACGTGCCCAGACGCGCAACGATCAACGCCGCCAATGTGAACCAGATGCGGCTTTTCAGTTCGGTCGCTTTGGAAAACGAGCCGAAATTGAAATTGGCTGCCAGTTGTTCTGCGGCTGAGGGCATGATCTCCCCGACGGGGTTATAAACCGGTCCTCACGGACCGGGACGGCCGGAAAACGCCGACCGCAATCGAAACTATATCAGCTGGCGCTCTTCTCGCCGCGCTTCTCGGCCGCAGCACGGCGGCGCGCCAGACGCTTACCCGGCTCACCCTTCTTGTTCAGATGCACCTTCTTTTCGAAGGTGGTCTTCACCGAACCGCCGGCCTTCTTCACCGCTTCGATAGCGGCAGCCGTGGCGCCCGCGACCTGCAGGTTGAACTTCGCCTTGACTTCGCCCTTAGCGAGCAGACGCACGCCGTCGCGCGAACGGCGCACGAGACCGGCCTTGCGCAGATGCTCTTCGGTGATCGGTTCGTCGTTCTTCAGCTTGCCGGCTTCGAGTGCGGACTGCAGGCGATCCAGGTTGAGGATCGCGAAATCGTTCGCGAAGATGTTTTTGAAGCCGCGCTTCGGAAGACGCATGTGCAACGGCATCTGGCCGCCTTCAAAGCCTTCGATCGAAGAACCCGCGCGCGCCTTCGCACCTTTAACACCACGGCCCGAGGTTTTGCCCAAGCCGGAGCTGGAGCCGCGGCCGACGCGCGTGTGGCGCTTACGGGCGCCGGGATTGTCGTGCAGATCGTTGAGCTTCATGGCCAAACCTGTTTCGTAGAATCTATTTCGTGACTGCCGGAATTCAAGAGGTAGGTAATTCAAGACCGGCCGAGCAGCGATCACGCTGCGTCGGACGATTACTTGCCGTCTTCGACGATCTCAATGAGATGCGCCACGGCGCGGATCATGCCGCGCACCGCCGGAGTATCTTCCAGCGTACGCGTGCGGCGAATCTTGCCGAGGCCGAGACCGATCAGCGTGGCCTCCTGCTCCTTCGGCTTGCGGTTGGCGCTACGGATCTGGCGGACCGTAACGGTCTTGCCCGACTTCGCCGGCTTCGTTGCATCTGCCATCGATTATGCTCCCGCGTCCGCCGCGTCCACTTTGGCGTCTTTGCCTTCGCGGCGCTGAATGATTTCCGTCACGCTCTTGCCGCGGCGCTGCGCGATCAAACGCGGGCTCTGCTGCTGCTTAAGCGCATCAAACGTGGCGCGAACCATGTTGTAAGGGTTCGACGTGCCAAGGCTCTTCGCCACGACATCGCCCACGCCCAAGGATTCAAACACAGCGCGCATCGGACCACCGGCGATGATGCCAGTACCCTGCCCGGCCGGACGCAAAATCACCTTGCCCGCGCCATGACGGCCGGAGCAATCATGATGCAGCGTGCGGCCATCCTTCAACGGCACGCGGATCATCGCGCGCTTCGCTGCGTCCGTCGCCTTGCGGATGGCTTCCGGCACTTCACGCGCCTTGCCATGACCGAAACCGACGCGGCCGCGCTGATCGCCGACCACTACGAGAGCAGCAAATCCGAAGCGACGTCCACCCTTCACAACCTTCGCAACGCGATTGATGTGAACGAGCTTATCGACGAATTCGGAATCCCGCGCTTCGCCGCGGTCCCGTTCTCTGCCTTCACCACGCGCCATGCGTGTAATCCTTCCGTTAGAATTCCAAACCGCTTTCGCGGGCGGCTTCTGCGAGCGCTTTCACGCGCCCATGATAGAGATATCCACCGCGATCGAAGATCACCTGCTTCACGCCCTTGGCGAGCGCGCGTTCAGCGATCAACTTGCCGACCGTGCCGGCGGCATCGACGTTGTAGCCCTTACCATCTTTGCCGGAGTCCATTGAGGACGCGGACGCGATGGTGAGGTGCGCAGCATCGTCGATGACCTGCGCGTAGATGTGTTTGCCCGAACGAAACACCGACAGACGCGGGCGGCCATTCGCCAGAAGCGAAAGGCGGTGACGCGTGCGACGGCGGCGGCGTTCGAAAAGGTTCTGGTGGTTCGCCATGATCGGTTACTTCTTCTTGCCTTCTTTGCGGCGGATCTTTTCGGAGGCGTATTTCACGCCCTTGCCCTTGTACGGCTCCGGCGGACGATAGCTGCGGATTTCCGCAGCGACTTGACCAACGAGCTGCTTGTTGGAGCCCGAGATCGTGATCGCGGTCGGACGCTCGCAGACGATCGTGATGCCTTCCGGGATCGGATAGGCCACATCGTGCGAGAAGCCCAGATTGAGCTGCAGGTTCTTGCCCGCGACCGCGGCGCGATAACCGACGCCGTTGATGTCGAGGCGTTCTGTGAAGCCCTGGCTCACGCCGACCACGAGGTTGTTCACCAGCGTGCGCTGCATGCCCCACATGGCGCGACCGCGCTCCATGTTCGGACGCGGCGTCAAGGTGACACCGTCATCGCCGAGACTGGCTTCAATTTCCGGCACAAGCGCAAGCTTAAGCTCGCCCTTGGGGCCTTTCACGCTGACCGTTCCATTGGCCACAATGGCGGTAACGCCGTTGGGCAGAGGAACCGGCTTCTTGCCGATGCGCGACATCTTCAACTCCATTTTCGCCGGACGAAAAACCGGCGCGTAAAATAGTGGCCTTAGAAGACCTGACAGAGAACTTCGCCACCAACATTCTTCTCGCGAGCGTCGGCGTCCGACATCACGCCTTGCGGCGTGGAGACGATTGCAATGCCGAGACCGTTGCGATGCGGCTTCAACTCATCGACCGAGTGGTACACGCGGCGGCCAGGCGTGGAGACGCGCTTCAATTCGCGAATCACCGGATGACCTTCGTGATACTTCAATTCGATCTCGAATTGTTTGGCGGCGCCCTTAAACTCCACCTCGGCATAGCCGCGGATGAAGCCTTCGGATTTCAGCACATCGAGAACCGAAGCGCGCAAGCGCGACGCCGGTGTGGAGATCTTCGCCAAGCCCCGCAACTGACCGTTGCGGATACGAGTCAGCAAATCGCCGATAGGATCAGTAACTGCCATTCTATCCTCCTACCAGCTCGCCTTGGTCATGCCGGGCGCCTGGCCATTATTCGCCAGATCGCGCAGCGCGATACGCGATACGCGCAGCTTGCGGTAATAACCTTTGGGACGGCCGCTGAGATCGCAGCGGTTGTGAATGCGCGTGCGCGACGAATTGCGCGGCAACTTCGCCAGCTTCAGGCGCGCAGCGAAACGATCTTCCGGCGGCACCGACATGTCGTCGGCCGTCGCCTTCAAGGCGGCGCGCTTCACGGCGAACTGGGCCACCAGCTTCTCGCGCTTCTTGTTGCGATTGATTTGAGACTTCTTTGCCATTGTCGGTTCGGCTCCTTAAGCCACAATCAATTCGTGAACGGCATCTGGAAACCGGCGAGAAGCGCCTTGGCTTCTTCATCCGTCTTCGCCGAGGTCTGGAAGATGATGTCCATACCCCACGTGGTTTCCGTACGGTCGTAATCGATTTCCAGGAACACGATGTGCTCCTTCATGCCCATCGCGTAGTTGCCACGGCCATCGAAGCTCTTGCCCGAAATGCCACGGAAATCTCGCACGCGCGGCAGAGCCGTGGTCACCAGACGATCCAGGAACTCGTACATCTTGTCCTTGCGCAGCGTGACCTTCACACCGACCGGATCGTTCTTGCGGATCTTGAAGTTGGCGATGGCCTTCTTCGAGAGCGTGACGACCGCGCGCTGACCCGCGATGGCGGTGAGATCGTTCACCGCAGCCTGGACCTTCTTCTTATCGGCAGCGGCTTCGCCGGCGCCGATGTTGAGGACGATCTTTTCGAGATGCGGAACCTGGAGCGCATTCTTGTAACCGAACTGCTTCATCAGCGCCGGGTGAATGGTCTCGAGAAAACGCGTCTTCATGCGCGGCACGTAGTTCGCATCGCGCGCCTGCTCGCCGACAGCCACTTGCGTGCCGGCGTTCACTTCGCGGCGCTTCGGCGCCTTTTCCGGCGGTGCCCCTCTGCTCGGAGCAGCTGCCGGCTTCGCCTTGCCTTTATCAGACATCGAGCATTTCTCCCGACTTCTTCGCGAACCGGACCATGCGGCCGTCCGCCAAAACCTTAAAGCCAATACGCGTGGCGCCGCCCGTCTTCGGGTCTACATGAGAGACCTTGGACAGATGCACCGGCGCTTCCTTCGACACGATGCCGGCATTCGCCGTGCGCGTCTGGCGCTGGTGACGCTTCACCAAGTTCACGCCCGAAATGAGCACGCGCTCTTCCGAGACGAACACTTTCAACACTTGGCCCTGCTTGCCCTTGTCACGGCCTGCCGTGACGATGACGCGGTCGCCCTTTTTGATTTTTGCGGGCATTACAGCACCTCCGGCGCAAGCGAGATGATCTTCATGTGGTTCTTGGCGCGAAGTTCGCGCGTAACCGGTCCAAAGATGCGCGTGCCGATCGGCTCGCCCTGGGCGTTGACCAGTACGGCGGCATTGCCGTCGAAGCGGATCAGGCTGCCATCGGGACGACGCACGCCCTGCGCGGTGCGCACGACGACGGCCTTGAGCACTTCACCTTTTTTCACGCGACCGCGCGGAATGGCTTCCTTCACGGACACGACGATGGTGTCGCCAACATAGGCGTAACGACGCTTCGAGCCGCCGAGCACCTTGATGCACATCACGCGACGCGCGCCGGAATTGTCGGCAACGTCCAATTCGGTTGTCATCTGGATCATGGGCTTAAGCTCCGGCGAGTCCGACAACTTCCCAGCACTTCAGCTTGGAAAGCGGGCGGCATTCGCGAATGCGCACGATGTCGCCGACCTTAAAGGTGCTGGCTTCATCATGAGCGTGATATTTCTTCGACCGGCGGATGGTCTTGCCGAGAACCGGATGCATGAACCGGCGTTCGACCTTCACCACGATGGTCTTCGTTCCTTTGTCGCTGACCACGACGCCTTGCAGCACGCGCTTGGGCATGGGCCTATTCCTTCTTCTTCGCGGCGCGCTTGGCCGGCTTTTTCTCGGTCTTCTTTTCGGCGGACGCTTTGACCGCTTTCTTCTTCGACTTGCCGTGCTCGGAGGGCTCACCCTTCGCCGACACCGTCTCGCCGCGCGCTTCCTGGCCGAGAATGGTCAGGATGCGGGCGATATCGTGGCGCACTTCACGCACGCGCGATGTGGATTCCAGCTGGCCGGTCGCGCGCTGGAAGCGGAGGTTGAATTGCTCCTTCTTCAGCTTCGTGAGCGCTTCGCCCAATTCATCTCGCGTCTGGCCGCGCAATTCCGCAACTTTGGTCATGGCAGCGTTCCTTAACCCAGGTGGCGCGCGACGAAGCGCGTGGCGATCGGCAACTTGCCGGCGGCGAGCCGCATGGCTTCCTTCGCGGTTGCTACATCGACGCCGTCGCATTCAAACAGGATGCGGCCCGGCTTGATCTTCGCCACCCAGAATTCCGGCGCACCCTTGCCCGAGC
>CAIYRG010000031.1 GCA_903928515.1 uncultured Alphaproteobacteria bacterium
ACGATGCAGGAGATGTCGACGGCGGTGCAGTACGATCTGCCGATCAAGATCTTCATCATCAACAACCAATATATGGGCATGGTGCGCCAGTGGCAGCAATTGCTGCATGGCGGGCGTTACTCGCATTCCTATTCGGAAGCGCTGCCCGATTTCGTGAAGCTGGCGGAGGCGTTCGGCGCGGTCGGTTTCCGCGCGATGACGCCGGACGAACTCGACGGCAAGATCATGGAGATGATCTCGGTGAAGAAGCCGGTGCTGTTCGATTGCCGCGTCGATCCGAAGGAAAATTGCTACCCGATGATTCCCTCAGGGGCTGCGCACGATCAGATGATCTTGTCGGACGAAGGCGATGAGCCTTCGGTCTCCGACGAAGGCAAGATGTTGGTGTAGGGATGTCGGCAATCGATTATCAGGCATTCGCCCAGGATTGGGTCGAATCCTGGAACGCGCACGATCTCGAACGCATCATGTCGCATTACGCGGACAATATTCGGCTGACTTCGCCGAAGGTGCGTGACATCACCGGCCGTGAAGATGGCTCCATTCGCGGCAAAGAGAATCTGCACGAGTATTTTAAAGTGCGGTTGGCGGGTCAGCCGAACCTGCATTTCGATCTGAAGCGCGTCTATACGGGCGTGCACAGCCTTGTGCTGGAATTCTTCACCAGCGATGGACGGCACGTCGCCGAGTTTATGCACTTCGATCCAGAAGGCCTCGTCACGCGCGTGTTCGCCCAAAGCATCGACATTTCGGAAAAATCATGAGTCCCTCGGAAAAAATCGAATCCCACACCATCGTCGTCGTCGTGGACAATGAGCCCGGCGTTCTGGCGCGCGTCATCGGCCTGTTCTCGGGCCGTGGCTACAACATCGAAAGCCTCACGGTGGCCGAGGTCGACAAGGCCTCCCACACATCGCGCGTGACAGTGGTGACATCGGGCACGCCCGCCGTTATTGAACAGATCAAAGCGCAATTGGGCCGCCTCGTGCCGGTGCATCGCGTGCTCGACCTCACATTTGAGAAACCCGGCATCGAGCGCGAAATGGCGCTGGTGAAGGTCAAAGGCGAGGGCGAGAAGCGCGTTGAAGCGTTGCGCGTGAGCGATGTGTTCCGCGCCCATGTGCTGGATACGTCCTCGGAATCCTTCGTGTTCGAATTGACCGGCGCGCCGTCAAAAATCGACGCCTTTGTCGAATTGATGCGCCCACTTGGTTTGGTGGAAGTTTCGCGCACCGGCGTTGCCGCCATCTCGCGCGGCGCGGAGGCGATGTAGTTTCGTGAGTGAGGGGGCGTCGCGCCATCAATCCACGGCGCGCATCGAAGCATTCTCCGACGGCGTGATCGCCATCATCGTGACGATCATGGTGCTGGAACTGCACGCGCCGGCGGAGGCCTTCGCCAGCGGCGATTTCAATACCGTGTTGGCCACGCTCGGGCCGAAGCTGCTGGTCTACGCGCTGTCGTTCCTTGTCGTCGCGATCATGCTGCTGAACCATCACATGCTGATGCGCGCGGCCACGCACGCCACCAACGCGCTGTATTGGTGGAACGCCTATCTTCTGTTCTGGATGTCGCTCATTCCGTTGGCGACCGACGTTCTCGGTGATGCGCCGTTCGCGCCCATGCCCGTGGGGTTCTATGGCGCTATCCTGACGATGAACGCGATGGGCTTCACCTTCCTGCATCGCTCGGCGGCGTGCATCGGCGACAAAGACGGTGTGCTGGACGATATCCATCGCGAGGTCGTTCGTAAGAACTGGGTCTCGACGATGATTTACGCATCGACGGTGCCGCTGGCGTTTGTTTCGCCTTACATCTCGCTGGCGATCTTCGTGATCATCCCGCTGCTGTATTTCATTCCCGAATTCACGCCCCGCCTGCATCGTAATTAATTGCATCGGAAATAATTGCGATGTTGCCCTCGAACATGCTCGTGACTTTGGTGACGTTGACCTTCGTGAATTCGTTCACGCCCGGTCCGAACAACATCATGCTCACGGCGTCTGGCGTGAATTTCGGCTTTCGCCGGACGATCCCGCATATCGGTGGCGTCATCATCGGTTTTGCGGTGCTTGTGCTGAGCGTCGGTTTCGGGTTGGGGGCGCTCTTTATCGCCGTGCCGCAATTGCAGCTCGTGCTGAAAATCGTCGGCGTCGCGTATCTGCTGTGGCTGGCCTGGAAGACGGCCAATGCCGGGAAAATCCATTCCGGCGATGCCGAACCGACGCCGCTCACCACCGGGCAAGCCATCCTATTCCAGGCCGTGAACCCGAAGGCCTGGCTCATGGCCGTCAGCGCGATGAGCGTCTATGTCCGTCCTGGGCACGTCTTCTCGGACGTGCCGGAGGTGGCCGCGGTGCTCTGCGCCGTCAATATCCTGTCCTCCACCACCTGGACGGGCTTTGGTACAGCTCTACGCGAGACCCTGCAAAACCCTGCCAGGGTAAGGATTTTTAACATCGCCATGGCCCTGGCCCTGGCGGCCTGCATCCTGCCGATGCTGGCTGTTTAAAGGGCATTTGCCCTGTCCAGGACATATCGCTACAACCCCGCGTCCGCAGAAAAAGAGGCCTTTCCATGCGCGTTTATTATGACCGTGATGCCGATATCAATCTCATCAAGCAGAAGAAGGTGGCGATCATCGGCTTCGGCAGCCAGGGCCACGCGCACGCGCTGAACATGCGTGATTCCGGCGTGAAGGATGTTGTCATTGCCGCGCGCCCTGGGCCGTCGGCGAAGAAGGCGGAAGCCGCGGGCTTCACCGTGATGTCGAACGCCGAGGCCGCGAAGTGGGCCGACGTGATGATGATGGTCACGCCCGACGAATTGCAGGCCGACATCTACAAAGAGGATTTGGCGCCGAACATGAAGAAGGGCGCTGCCCTGATGTTCGCGCACGGCTTCAACGTGCATTTCCGCCTGATCGATCCGCGCCCCGATCTCGATATCATCATGGTGGCGCCGAAAGGCCCCGGCCACACGGTGCGCAGCGAATACCAGAAGGGTGGCGGCGTGCCGAACCTGATCGCCGTCCATCAGGACGCCAGCGGCAACGCGCATGACCTCGGCTTGGCTTATGCCTCGGCCATCGGTGGCGGTCGCGCCGGTATCATCGAGACCACGTTCAAGGAAGAGTGCGAAACCGATCTGTTCGGCGAGCAGTCGGTCCTGTGCGGCGGTTTGGTGGAATTGATCCGCGCTGGTTTCGAAACGCTGGTGGAAG
>CAIYRG010000032.1 GCA_903928515.1 uncultured Alphaproteobacteria bacterium
GTTTTGTTTTTCCCATCTTGTCCGCTGTGACTCCTCTGCTGGTATTCGGCGTTGTGTTTATATTTTGATGATTTGAGTTTGCACAAATGGCGTCACCGGTGAGAACTCTCCGTCTTGGTGTGAACATCGATCACGTGGCGACCGTGCGCAATGCGCGCGGCGGCCCGTATCCCGATCCGCTGCGCGCTGCCGTGCTTGCCGCAGAAGCGGGCGCCGATGGCATCACCGCGCATTTGCGCGAAGACCGCCGCCATATCGGTGATGCCGACATCGCGAATTTGTCGCGTCATCTGCACATACCGCTCAATCTGGAAATGGCAGCGACAGCCGAGATGATCGCCATTGCGCTGAAACACAAACCGCATGCGTGCTGCATCGTGCCGGAGCGCCGCGAAGAGCGCACGACCGAGGGCGGCCTGAATGCCGCAGGTGAACACAATCGCCTCGCGCCGATGATCCGCGAACTCAGCGATTCCGGCATTCGCGTGTCGCTGTTTATTGCGCCCGAGAGAAAGCAAATCGAAGCCGCGAAATCGCTCGGCGCACCCGTTGTCGAACTGCACACCGGCGCGTATGGCGAAGCCTGCCTCGCGGGCGACGCCACAGCGGTAGCGGATCAATTGTCGGCGTTGCAGATGGCAGCGAAGACGGCCGCTTCACTCGGTCTTGAAGTGCATGGCGGCCACGGCCTCACCTTCGACAACGTGCAAGCCGTTGCGGCCATACCGGAACTCGCGGAGTTAAACATCGGTCACTTTCTCGTCGCGGAATCCATCTTCGTGGGGCTCGCAGCCTCCGTGCGCCATATGCGCGAACTTATGGATAAGGCCCGTCCATGAAAAAGGATTGGCCATGATCATCGGATTGGGAAGCGATCTCATCGACATTCGCCGCATTGAGCGCACGCTCGAAGTGCATGGCGAAAGGTTCATTCGCCGCCTCTTCACGGATGTGGAACAAGCCAAATCCGAACGGCGTGCGCAGCGGGCAGCGTCTTACGCCAAACGTTTCGCGGCCAAAGAAGCCTGCTCGAAGGCCTTGGGGACGGGGCTGCGGGCGGGGGTATTCTGGCGGGACATGGGTGTGGTGAATCTTCGCTCCGGCGAGCCCACGATGAAACTGACCGGCGGCGCGGCCGAGCGGCTTAAGACGATCACGCCAGAGGGCATGGTCGCGCAGATCAAATTGACCATCACCGACGATTATCCGTTGGCGCAGGCCATGGTCATCATCGAGGCTTTGCCGGTCTCCATGATGCCATCTGTGGCTGACGGGACGCAGGACACACGCAAATGACACGTTTTCACGGACCGCGCTTGACGGGGCGCTGCTCCATCCGCTTCTTTGGGTCCATCCGATGAGCGACTCCAATCACAGCAGCGAGCGTCCCCTAGACGCCGCATCTCAAAACGCGGCCAACCGCCCCAAGGGGGAAGTTGCGCCCGACGTGAAACCGCAGCCGCAGGAATCCTGGGTCGAGGCGGTCAAGACGATCGTCTACGCGCTTTTGATTGCCGTGGTGATCCGCACCTTCGTGTTTCAGCCGTTCAACATCCCGTCCGGCTCGATGGAAGACACGCTGCTGATCGGCGATTACATTTTCGTATCGAAATTCGCATACGGCTACAGCCGCTATTCTTTCCCGTTCGGTATGGGCCCGTTTGAGGGGCGCGTCATGGCGCGCCAGCCGCATCGCGGCGACGTGGTGGTGTTCAAGCTGCCGTCGGACAATTCCACCGATTACATCAAGCGCGTCATCGGCACGCCGGGCGACCGCATTCAGATGATCGATGGCGTGTTGCAGCTGAACGGCCAGGCCATCCCCAAGGTGCGGGTGGACGACTACATCGAAGACATTGGTGGTTATGAGCGCCATGTCCCGAAATTCCGCGAAACATTGCCGGGCGGCAAAAGCTATTACGTGCTCGACCGCGAATCCAACAACCCGTTGGACAACACGCCGGTCTTCGTGGTGCCCGAAGGCCATTACTTCATGATGGGCGACAACCGCGACAATTCCTCCGACAGCCGCGCCGAAGGCAGCGGCGTCGGCTATGTCCCGTACGAAAATCTGGTGGGGCAGGCGGAAGTGATCTTCTTCTCGCATGACGGCAGCGCCCGGTTGTGGGAACTCTGGAAATGGCCGTTCGCTGTGCGCTATGGCCGGATTGCCAAGCTTGTCGACTAAGGACAGCGGCAAAGACACGCTCCACGAACTGGAGGAGCGGCTCGGACATGTGTTCACGGACCGCGACCTTCTTGTGCGCTCCTTGCGCCATTCCAGTGCCGGCAATGAATCCAACGAGCGTCTCGAATTTTTCGGCGACCGCGTTCTCGGGCTGATCGTGGCCGAACGCCTGTACGCTGCGTTTCCATCGGAGCCCGAGGGCAAGCTGGCGGTGCGGCTGAACGCGCTGGTTCGCCGCGAAGCTTGCGCCAAGGTGGCCGAAGCCGTTGGGCTGGCACCGCACCTCATCATGGCCAATTCGGAAGCCGTCAGTGGTGGCCGGCAGAAAATGGCTATTCTGGCCGGTGCTTGTGAAGCGGTGATCGCCGCGCTCTATCTTGATGGCGGATTGGAAGCCGCGGCGCGGTTCATCGACGGCTTTTGGCAGGCGTCCTATGAAGACCCTGCGGCCGAGCGCCATGACGCCAAGAGCAAGTTGCAGGAATGGGCCCAGTCGGGCGCGTTGCCCGACAGGGTGCAGCCGACCTATACGGTGGACAGCCGCTCCGGGCCTGACCACGCGCCGGTGTTTATAGTGGCGGTGAATTTACCGGGACACGAACCGGCGCTCGGAACGGGCGCCTCCAAACGCGATGCGGAACAGGATGCCGCTTACAAAATGCTGCAACGTTTAGGTCTGGAATGAGCGCGCCCGAAACGCAGCGTTGCGGTTTCGTCGCCGTGCTGGGTGCGCCGAATGCCGGCAAATCCACGCTGGTGAATGCGCTGGTCGGCGCCAAGGTCTCCATCGTCACGCAAAAGGTGCAGACGACGCGCGTGCCGGTGCGCGGCATCGCGATACGCGGCTCCTCGCAAATCGTGTTCGTCGATACGCCTGGCATCTTCTTGCCGAAGCGCCGCCTCGACCGCGCCATGGTGAAGGCCGCCTGGACGGGTGCGGCCGATGCGGATGCCATCCTGGTGGTCGCCGATGCGGATGACCTTGTTAACAAGCCACTAGGGCTTTCCGCGCAAGACACCGATCGCATCATCGATGGCCTTAAAACAGAGGGCAAAAAGGCCGCCCTGGTGCTGAACAAGATCGACGGCATGATGCGCGTGTCGCTTTTGCCTTTGGTCGAAAAGCTGCACGAGACCGGTGTGTTCGAGAGCATCTTCTTGATTTCGGCGTTGAAGAACGAA
>CAIYRG010000033.1 GCA_903928515.1 uncultured Alphaproteobacteria bacterium
TCATGGACTTGTGGCCATGCGGGCGTGGAAAGAAGCCATGCTCCGGCCAGCAGCAAAGAACAAACCGCCGCGCGGTTGCGCGTTTTGCGAAGCATCGTTTTCTCCCGGTCCCGTGCCGGTGTGCCCGGCATCTGCCTATCGTGTCTTGGGCGTATCTAAACCCGCCAAACGCGCGGCGCATAGAGGCCGTTCGTGCTAATCTCGTCGCAAAACATACCAGGGAGGATCACATGAAAAGCTCGGTAGAGACTTTGGCGTTCGGTGTGGCGATGCTTGGCGCAGGGTTGGCAATCGGCACGTCATTGCCGGGACAGGGTTCAGCGTTCGCAGCCGCAACACCTATGGCCGCGCCACAAGACAAACCGCTGATCCCAAAGGCGCAGCATTTGTGGATTCTCGAAGAGGCCGACATTGCCGGTGCGCGCGAGAAGGTGACGGACGCGCAGTGGCAGGAACATCTCGATTACGACGTGACGCGCGAAACTTCGGGCGGGTTGTTTTTAGGCGGTGCCGTGTCCGATGAAACCGGCAAGCGCGAATACGGCATGTTTATCTTCCGCGCCAAGGATGCGGCGGATGCACACCGTATTGCGAACGAAGATCCGGCGATCAAGCTCGGGCTGCGCACGGTGAAGATCCACCAATACGAGGTGCATCAGGGCAAGATGACGTTCTCGGTCGATTTCTCGGATGGAGCCGCGGCGTTTCGCTAGTTTGCACAACTCTCACCATGGCCGTCCTTGAGGCGGCCACCCAGCGGCGCGCGGTCTCGTGCGCCCAAAAACTCTTCTCGCTCGCGGACGCTCGCTGACTGGGTGGCCGGGCTAAACCCGGCCATGGTGGCGAGGGCGTTTACCGCCCTCGTTGTTGCCGCCGAGGCCCATCGTTTTGCCATCGGGCAGCGTGACGTTGAGGAACAACCCGCCTTGGCGGCCGTCCTTCAGCGGATTCAATTTCACACTCACTTTGTCGCCGGGGTTCAGCGAGCGGCGCGTCCAGCCGTGGCGCTCCAGCGCGTTGGGCCCTGCACCCAATTCCACGCCCCACACATCCTGATCGCCTTTGGCGTTCGGCACGTAGAGCCAGATGTAAACGTGCGGGTTCGTCCATTGCAGCGTGCGCACGGTGCCGTCGATCTGCAGCACCTTCTGCTTGTCGAACATCGCATAGGAATGGTGGGCCCATGCCGGCGCAGCCAAAACAAGCGCCGCGCCGCTGCCGACCAGCAGCAATGCGGTGGTGAGGATGAGGCGGCGGGCGACCTGCGACATGGAGTTTTTCTCTTTTGTGAGTCCCATTCTCCGTGCGGCCATTCTTAGCGCCGAATGTGTCGCGATTATCGCATATTGCCCGTGTGGCCGAGCGAATAGCGGCCCGGCTGCGGCCAGACGGTGAGGCCGTGCGGCTCGCCTTCCACGGCGATCTTCTTCACCGAGCCGTCGTCGGTGTTGATGGCGTACACCTCGTCGTCATAACGGCCCGAAATCCACAGCCATTTGCCGTCGGCCGTGACGTTGCCCATGTCGGGGCTGCCGCCGCCGGGGATCGGCCAATTTTTCTCGATCTTCTCGGATGCGAAATCCATCACCGAAATGCTGCCCGCGCCGTGCTTCTTGCCGTGCACCGAATGCGTGCCGCGATTGGTGATGTAGAGCTTCTTGCCGTCGCGGCTGGGATAGAGGCCATGCGCGCCGATGGCGGTTTTGATGAAGCCGATCTTCTTGAACGCATCGCCATCGAGCACGTGGATGCCGTCAGCCATCATGTCGGCGACATAGAACTTTTTGCCGTCCGGCGAGATGCGGATGTCTTGCGGCATGCCCTTGGCTTGCAGTTGAAGATAGCCGAGCACTTTGCGGTGCTGCACGTCGATCTTCGCAACGCTGCCGGCAAACTCGCAGGTGAAGATCGCATACGAACCGTCGATGGCGTAGTCGGCGTGGTTGATGCCGGGGCATCCCGGCACGTCGAGCACCGTCTCCAGCTTCATCGTGTGTGCGTCTCGGAATTCGAGTTGCTTCAAGCCTTCGGCCACGACGATGGCGTATTTGCCGTCGGGCGTGAAATAGAGGTTGTAGGCATCCTTCACCGGAATAAGCGTGCCGGGCTTGCCGGTTTTCGGATCGATTGGCGTGAGGCTGCCCTGCTTCTTCGCGTCTTCGCTGCCTGCGACCCAGAGTGTGCGCAAATCCCACGCCGGGATCACATGTTGCGGGTTGTCGCCAACCTTGAAGCGATCCACGACCTTGAAGGTGGACGGATCGATCACCGACACACTGCCCGAACGCAAATTCGGCACGTAGACGCGCGGCAGATCGTTCTTCACGGCGTCGGCCAGCTTGTTCAGCCCGGCTTCGGAATAGAGGTTCTTGGCGTCCTTCACCGGCGCCATGCCGGGATAGGGCGAAAGCGGTGCCGACGCGGCGGCATCGGGAGTGGGCGCAGGCGCTTCAGCCTTTGCGGGCTTCTCCACAACATCCTTATGCGCGGTGCCAGAGGTTTTCGTGCTCGTCTTAGTGCCGGTTGAACTTTGGGCAGGCATCTTCATGCCCTTCATGTCGTCGGCCGCATGGGCAGCACCCAGAGCCAAAACGGAAGCCAGGGTCGCGGCAATGGCGCCGCGTTTTGAGAACGGACAGGACGAGAATTTTGTCATGGGATGAGGGTGCGCCGCTTTTCGGATGGAGGCCCGATTTGTATCCGATTTTATTGGATCGCGCCTAGCGCATTTGCGCTTTTTTGATCGCTTCAACGCTTGTGGAAATCTGGGCATCCACGCCTAGCGCCCCGAGTTCCGCGGATGCGCGTTTGGGATCGCCGACCACGCCGTCTGCCGCGCGATTGCTCAAATTGTTCATGCGCGCCAGCGTAGGTTGGGTGGCCAGCATCAGCGACACATCGGCCAGCCCCGCATGCACGCCGATCTCGGATTTGGAGAACCCGCGCTTTTCCAATGCTGCCACATAGGTGGTCTGCGTCGCGCCATAATATTCGGGCAGCGCATGGGCGCGCACCGCGCCATCGCCCCATTCCTTGTTCAAGGCGTCGGCCACGATTTTGATGTCGGTCTGATAACCGCCGTGATCGCCCAAGAACACGATGTCCTTGAAGCCGTGCTGTTTGAAGCTGCGTGCCGCGCCTTTCAGCATGTCCTGAAACGCGGCCTGCGGAATCGAGATCGTGCCGGGAAAACGCATATGCTGCGTCGGCGGATTGATGTCGCCTTCCGGCACATAGGCGATCACGGGCGCGACGATGGCGTTGCCGAGGATCGAAGCGATGCGGCCCGAGAGAATTTTCGCGCGCACATTGTGCTTGCCGAGCGCGATGTTGGACCCGCTCTGCTCGGTGCCGCCGATGGGGATGAGAATGGTGGTGGCGCCAGCCGCCTCGCGCGCATGCAGTTCGGGCGAGGTGAGGTCTTCGAGATAGACGGAGTTGGTATCGGCGGCGTGCGCAAGCCCGGCAAACGCGAGGAATGTCAGGACCAACATCGAAAATTTCCGCATCATCTCTCTCCGAATGGGTCGCGCGGCTGGAGCGGCGCGTCATCTTGCTTTACGTTCTACCACAAATGATACGAACCGCTTCTTCGCACCATGTCATTGTTGTCGCGATGGCTCTTGGCTTTTAGGCTTGCGCCGGAACCGCACCGGGAGAGATGACGTGTGCGTTGCGCGACGAGAGCCCGATGGTGAAAGCCCAGCTCTTTTTCGGGCGCGACATTGAAGGCCGTGCGCCTGTGAGCGACGCGGAATGGGACGCCTTCGCTACGGATGTTCTATCGAAGAATTTTCCCGACGGGTTCACGGTGATGGACGCGCAAGGCGCTTGGCGCGACCAGGTAAGTCAGAAAACCATTTCGGAGCCGAGCAAAGTCGTGATTGTCGCCACACCCGGAAGCCGTAATTTCGAACAGCGTCTCGATGCGGTGGCACAGGCCTATAAAGAAAAATTCCAGCAACAATCGGTTGGGCTGGTGACATATCCGGTGTGCGCGAAGTTCTAGATAATTTGCAGCACGATCTTGCCGGCGGTGTGGCCGGTCTCGATGGCTTCGTGTGCGGCGCGCGCCTCTGCCAGAGGCAGAATCTTCGTCACCACCGGTTTCAATTTGCTTGCATCGCAAAGCTGCGCCATCGCTTCGAGGTGATCGGCATTGGGCCGTATGCGTGGGCGTAACGCCCGTACGCCGTGTTGCGCGGCGATTTCTTCCGATGGCGCGTCGGTGACAGAGACCAAAATTCCGCCCTGGCGCAAAATGCTCCAGGATCGCGCCAGCACTGGCGGGTCCATCGTGTGCAACACCATGTCTACGTCACGCACGGCGTCTTCAAATTTTGTGGTCGTATAATCGATGATCTCATCCGCGCCCAAATCTTTCAGCAGCGCGTGATTGCGCGCGCTCGCCGTGCCGATCACATACGCGCCTCGGGCCTTTGCGATTTGCACCGCGAGGTGCCCGACGCCACCGGCAGCCGCGTGAATGAGAATCCGCTGGTCCGCTTGCAAGTCGCCCGCCTCGATGGCTTGCCATGCAGTGAGCCCCGCCAAAGGCAGTGCGGCGGCCTCGGTATGCGAAAGCGTGCGCGGCTTCGCGGCCGCTTCACTCTCTTTCACCACCGCGTATTCGGCGTAAGTCCCTTCGCGCGCGAGATCGAGCCGGGCATAGACGGCATCGCTCTCAGCAAACCGGCTTGCGCCCGCGCCGCATTGCGCGACCACGCCCGAGGCGTCCCATCCTAAAATCGCGGGCAGCGTGCGGTTGTATGTCTCTTTCCGTTGACCGCTACGCAGCTTCGCATCCACCGGATTGACACCGGCCGCGTGCACCCGCACCAGGATTTCGCCTATGCCCGGTGCAGGCTTGGGGCAGGTTTCCAGCCGTAAAACATCGGCGGGCCCGAATTCGTGTATCCGAACGGCGCGCATCTATGGCATGCCCGTATTTTGTTGCTTTAATGGCCTTTGTGCTAGGAACCCCAAGGTTGGGCAAGGCCCGGATTTGGGTGAGAATTGGCGCGCGGTCTTGAGCTGCGCATCGGAGGAGAAGAGCTTTGGCATCGAAACACTGGAAATTGGCCGTAACGGCGTGCGGCATGGCCCTGGCCATCGTTGCGTGCGGCCAGAAGCAGGGCGCGCAATCCGCGCCGGCTGCCGCCGCACCCACCGCAGTTACCACCACACCGGCAGGGAGCTATGATTTGACCCCGGAATCCAACACCAAATTCCTCTCGGACTACAAAGCCAAAGCGGGTGTCACCGCGCGTCCCAGCGGTCTCATGTACCGGGCTCTGAAATCGGGCAATGGCGCGACCGTGAAGTCGGGCGAAGACATGGTGACGGTGACGTACAAGGGCGGGCTGATTAACGGCAAAGTGTTCGATCAAACGGGCCCCGGCGAAACCGCCACCTTCCCCGCGGGCATGCTGATTCCGGGCTGGGTCGAAGCGCTGAGCTTGATGAAGGAAGGCGATGCCTGGGAAATCGTGATCCCGTCGGAACTCGGCTATGGCGCGCAAGGTGCTGGTGGCGACATTCCGCCGAACCAGACGTTGGTGTTCCAGATGGAATTGCTGCACGTCGATCCGGCAAAATAAGCAGCACTTTTCGAAATGCTATGAACGGCCGGTGCGAAAGCCCCGGCCGTTTTGTTTTGAATCGTTCTATGCGAACATCCTCGCGCCCCGACGACAAGATCGAGGCAAGGGGGAAACGATGGCGCATTTCATTCATGCCGCGCATGTGCGCGGATGGCGTGGCGCGCGTGCGCGTGGCTTCGCCGTATCGTGTGCGGCGCTCATTGTATCGGGCATCGCGGGATCGGCGGGTGCCGCCGAATATTCGGACGAACCGCCGGCGACCAAAGAGAAGCCTTCAGTCCCGAGCTACATCACCAACGCCTTTGCGCTGATGGGGCGATCCTCCAGCGATTTCCAACGCGATATCGTGCGCAAGATGGCCGAGATGATGGCCTTCGCGCAGATCAAGCCCGGCGACAAGGTGGTCGAGCTTTACGCCGCTGTCGGCAACAATCTCAAACCGATCTCGCGCATCGTCGGGCCCACTGGCCACGCTTACGGCATCACGTTCATGCGCGATCTCGATCAGGCGTGGGAATTGCGCGAGACGCAGGAGAAATCCAAAGACGGATGGAAGCCGATCCAGATCGATTCCGGCATCGAGATCGAGAACGCCACCGAATACAAGAACGTCACGTTCGAATGGGTGGCGGCCAACCAATTCGGCGGAAACCTTCCGCTGCCCGAGCAAGTCGATGTGATCTTTAACGACCACTATCACGACAATCACGATCTCCACACCGGCAACCTCGACATGGTGGCCGTGAACAAATCGCTGTTCCGCGCCACCAAACAGAACGGCGTGTATTTCGTGATGGACAGCGTGGGCTACGAAGGCTCCGGCATGAAAGAGGCTTCGCGGCTGCATCGCACCGAGCCGAAGGCGCTGATTGGCGAAGTCACCGCAGCCGGTTTTGTGTTGGAAGCCGAAGACGATTCCTGGCGGCGCAACGACGACACGCACACTTCTATCGCCCAATGCGGCAATTGCCGCGACATGTCGGATCGTTACGCGTTCCGTTTCCGCAAGCCCGCGAATGGCGGTGGCGATATGCGCCCCAAGGGTTCCGATCCGATGGCGGCGTATTACGGCAACACGCTGATCACCGACATGGGCTATCGCGACATTCACCCCGGCGGTTTCCAACGCCACCGCATCTACA
>CAIYRG010000034.1 GCA_903928515.1 uncultured Alphaproteobacteria bacterium
CCCGACCTTCGGTTTACAAAACCGCTGCTCTACCGCTGAGCTATTCCGGCGCTGGGCGGGAGGTTTATAACGCGCCCAGCCGGTAAGCCAAGCTGAGAAGCGGCTTATTCTGGGGGATCTGGCGGGGGGCGGTGGAACCAAGCCCCAAGCGAATTTGCGGGCCAGTTCGTGGATTTCAGCGCGTAGGCGCCGTCGCCCGCCAAAACCTGCACAAAAAGCGCGCCCGCCCACAGAAGCGGGGCTTCCGCACCCGCGTCGGTAAAGAAGAACCCCTTTCGCGCCCACCAATATTGCGCCGCGCCCAACATCATCGGGATGGCATAGAGGCAAACAAGCCTTGTGTAGATGCCGGGGATCAGCAACAGCGCGGCGGCGAATTCGACCGAGAGGGTGTAGCCGATAATCCAATCGGGATAGCCCTGCTGATGGAGATTGAGCCACCACACGTCCACGCCGGTGACAAAGAATTTCTTTCCCAGATGCGCGATGAACAGCGTGCCCAGCACGATCCGAAGCAGCAATGCGCCATAAGGTGCCGTGCGTGCATCGATCATGTTCAGTCCTGCGCGTCGGGGGCTGTGGGCGGCACCACGAAGGGCGACACGCTCAAATTTGCGGGTGCGATGGCGCCGCCTGAGACGATCATGGTCATCGCCTGATCCAGCGACATTTCGGTCGGGATCGTGTCCTTCACGGCCACCAGCACCAGATAGCCCGAGGTCGGGTTGGGCGAGGTGGGCACGAACACCGCCGCCATCTCTACGGAGGTTTTCGCGTCGAAAAAGGTCTGCGTGACGAGGCCAACGGCGCGCATTCCGGCGCGAGGGAATTCCACCAGCACCACGCGCTGCGAGCCGCCCGGTTTTTGCTGCAGGGCGCCGACCACTTTCTTGGATGCCGAATAGAGCGTGTCCACCAGGGGGATGCGCGCGATCAATCCCTCTACCAGCGCGATCAACTTGATGCCGATCATACGCGAGGCCGCCCCGCCGATGGTGTAAATCAGCAGCAAGGCCACCACCACGGCCACCAGCCATTGGATGGCTTCGTTGTGCACGTAGGGGGCGAGGGCGGGGAAGCGATCCGTGAGGAACATGGTGAGCGCTTCGGCCAGCGGCGCGCCGAAGGCCGACAGCGCGTTGAACACGAAATTCAACGCCATCCACACCACGATGACCGGGATGAGGGTCAGAACGCCGGCGATCAGGTTTTTCTGCAGATTGGCGGCAACTGTCCGCTTGCGCGTTTCCACTACCAAATCTCCGCCGTCATCCCCATATGCGCCAGCCTTAGGCTACAAACCTTGAACCCGAAGTTCCGGCCTTTTGCCTTGCGGCTGTCCGGTCTTCGGGCGAAAACCGGACGCGAATCCTAAAGTCCGGCCAATTATATGGCCAATCCGCCGCTGCAAGACTCGGCCGAAGTGAAGGTGCTTATGAATTCCTCGTCGCGTGTCCTAATTACCAGCGCGCTTCCCTACATCAACGGGGTGAAGCATCTCGGCAATCTCGTCGGTTCCATGTTGCCGGCAGACGTCTATGCCCGGTTCTGCCGCGCGCGCGGCCGTGACACGCTCTACATCTGCGCCACCGATGAACACGGCACGCCCGCCGAATTGGCCGCACTCGAAGCCGGGCAATCGGTGGCCGACTATTGCCGCGAGCAGCACGAGATTCAAAAGAACGTCGGCGCAGGCTTCGAACTGTCGTGGGATTATTTCGGCCGCTCGTCCTCGCCCCAGAACCATCGCCTGACGCAGGAATTTGCCCGCGCGCTGTGGGCCAATGGGCATCTGGAAGTGCGCACCACCAAACAGGTGTTCTCGCGCTTCGAAGGGCGCTTTCTTCCCGATCGTTATGTGGTCGGCACATGCCCGCATTGCGGTTACGACCGCGCCCGTGGCGACCAATGCGAGAACTGCACGCGCGTGCTCGATCCGGTCGATCTCATCAATCCGCGCTCCGCACTGTCGGGCTCGACCGAAATCGAGATCCGCGATTCCGCGCATCTGTTTTTAAAGCAATCGAGCTTTGCGGAGAAAATCCGCGCCTGGATCGACACCAAGAAAACCGAGTGGCCGCCGTTGGTGACTTCGATTGCGTACAAATGGCTGGATGAAGGCCTGCAGGATCGCGGCATCACGCGCGATCTCGCCTGGGGCGTGCCGGTTCCCGACGATATCGCCGGCGGTCAGCTCAAAGGCAAAGTGTTCTACGTCTGGTTCGATGCGCCCATCGAATATATCGCGGCCACCGAAGAATGGGCCGACGCCACCGGCAAGGGCGATGTGTGGCGCGATTGGTGGACGAACAAAGATGTTCGTTATGTCGAATTCATGGGCAAGGACAACGTGCCGTTCCACACGGTGGGTTTTCCCTGCACGTTGCTGGGCGTGAACGAGAAGAAGAATGATCCCTGGCGGCTGGTCGATCAGCTCAAGGGCTTCAACTACATCAATTACGATGGCGGGAAATTTTCCACATCCCAAAAGCGCGGCGTGTTCATGGACGCCGCGCTGGAAATCCTGCCCGCCGATTACTGGCGCTATTATCTGATCGCCAATGCGCCGGAGAGTTCGGATTCGAACTTCACCTGGGCGCACTTCGCCGGTGTCATCAACAAAGACTTGGCTGATGTGCTGGGCAATTTCGTCAACCGCGTGACGAAATTCTGCGCCGCGCGCTTCGACGGCATTGTGCCGGTGGAAGGCGAATATGGCGAAGACGAGCAGGCGCTGATCGCCGCGTTGGATGCGAAAATAAAGACGTATACGGATTATTTCGAGGCGATGGAGTTCCGCAAAGCCCTGGGCGAATTGCGCGCCATCTGGGTTCTGGGCAACGAATATCTCACCAAAGCCGCGCCGTGGACGTCCGTGAAGACGGATCGCGCCAAAGCGGGCGCTTCCGTGCGCATGGGGCTGAACCTCGTGCGCCTGTTCGCGCATCTTTCCTGGCCGGTGATCCCGCTGGCGGCGGCGAAGATCCACGAGGCGTCTGGTGCGCCGCCCGCGATATTGCCCTGGCCCGATCAGCCGATGGTACAATTCCTCAATGGGCTCACGCCGGGTTCGGTCGTGAATGTGCCGGATGTGCTGTTCGCGAAGATCGAAGACACCAAGATCGCCGAATGGGAAGCCCGGTTTGGCGGGACGCCCTGACGTGTCATGGCCCGGCGCGCTGGCGCGTCCGGGCCACCCATTGCGCGAGCGTCTGCGAGTGCCAAGACCTGATGAGATTTGCGATCGCCTGGGTGGCCCGCACTAGGCGGGCCAGGACGGAGCGTTATTTGTTAGCGATAAGACGCGTCGCCCTACTTTAAAAACCCTGGCGCTGTCGGTTGCGCAGGCGCGGACACCGGTTGCGGCAAACGCTGCCAGCCATCGGTGCTCAACGATTCCAAAGGTTGGAAGCGGATTTTGTAATCCATCTTGCGCGAGCCGCGCACCCAATAGCCGAGATAGACGTAAGGCAGCCCCATGCGCCGCGCGGCCTCGATGTGATCCATGATCATATGCGTGCCGAGGCTGCGCGCATCCATCGACGGATCGAAGAAGCTGTAGACCATCGATAAGCCGTCTTGCAGCGTGTCGGTAAGCGCGCAGGCGAGCAGTTTGCCGGGCCCGCCTTTCTCGCTCTTCTGCCGGTACTCCACGAGCATCGTCTCGACCGGTGTTTCTTCCACCATCGCGACGTAATCGAACAGGCCCATATCCGACATGCCGCCGCCGACATGGCGGCTGGCGAGATAGGTTTGCAGCAACGCAAATTGCTCGCGCGTGGCTTCGGCCAGCGTGGTCGAACGCACCAGATCGCTGTTGCGCTTGGCCACGCGCTTCATGGTGCGATTGGGCGTGAACTCATTCACCACCAGGCGCACGGAGACGCAGGCGGTGCAGGCATCGCATGCCGGACGATAGGCGATCATCTGGCTGCGGCGGAAACCGGAATGGGTGAGGGCGTCGTTCAGCCGACTCGCTTGCGGTCCAATCAACCGCGCGAACACTTTGCGTTCCACCTTGCCGGGCAGATACGGGCAGGCGCCCCCCGGCGTGAGGAAGAACTGCGGCAGCCGCGAAAGATAATGCTCGGTCAACGCATCCACCATGTCGTCGCGCTCCGGCCTAAGCCCGGTGCAACACTCGGCGAAATTATGGACTGGGAATCCCCTCGCGCGCTACGGTTTTTGCGCGTGCGGGCGGCAGGTTGAGGCTGCGTCACGGCGTCCGGGCCTTACGCTCAAAGGTGGTGATCGGCCGGAACGGGCGGCGCTTCGCGCATCAAAAGTATGGTGATGCGGCGGTTTTGCGAGCCGTAGGGATCGTCGGGGAGCAGGGGATCGGCGCCCGCCTTGCCGGAAACCTCCAAGATTCTGTCCGACGCGACACCTTCGGAGGCCAGCACCGCGCGGGCGGCGTTCGCCCGGTTGGACGACAATTCCCAATTCGTGACACCGCCCGGACCTTCAAAGGCGGCCGCGTCAGTGTGGCCGACGATGCGGATGCGGTTGGGCAGGCGGTCGACGATCTTGGCGACCTGTTGAAGAAGCAGGCGCGCTTTCGGATAGAGGGTCGCTGTGCCGGGCAGGAACATCGCTTGGCCATTCTGATCGACGAGTTGGATGTTCAAACCCTCCGTCGTTTCTTCCATCAGAATGCTTTTCGAAAGCTCGGCGATGTCGGGCATGTTCTGCACGGCCTGACGCAGCGATTCTTCCGCTTGCTGATACTGGCGGTTCTGATCGGATGGGGCCTGCGCCTCGGTCTGGTTTTGGCCCTTCTCACCGGCCGCACTTTGTTCGCTGGTCGAGGAAGTCGCGCCCTTCGAGTCGCCCTGCGATTTGCTCTTCGCGGCGTCTTGCGGCTTGGGCGGTGTGGCCTTGTTGATCACGGACATGGTGCCGCCGGCTTTTGCACCTTGCGAGCCGAATACGGTGCCGCCCAAAACGCCGCCCGCACCCGATGTGGATTTCGAAATATTTTGAGCCGCGAAATAATCGGCGATGCCGCGTTTCTGTTCGGGCGTGGTGGTGTTGATCAGCCACATCAGAAGAAAGAACGCCATCATGGCCGTCACGAAGTCGGCGTACGCGACTTTCCAAGCGCCGCCGTGATGGCCGCCTTCGCCACCCTTCTTGATCCGCTTGATGACGATTGTGCCGTCGGACGCCATGATCGATCCCCAATGGGCGGTAAGCGCCCAGGCTTCTCAGAACCTGGGAAAGCCCGTACTTTCGCGCCCTAGAATGCCGCCTTTCTCCTTAAGGATGTCTTGAATTCCATGGCCTCAGACGCTGTCGATACGCGGGAATTCCGCAATGCTTTGGGTTGTTTCGCCACGGGCGTGACCGTTATCACCGCGCTGGACGGCAAGGATGAGGCTGCGGGCATCACCGTGAACTCCTTCTCCGCCGTCTCGCTCGACCCGCCTTTGGTGCTGTGGAGCCTGTCGCGCAGCGCCGAGCGGTTCGCCGCTTTCGAGAAGGCGGAGAGTTTCACCATCAACGTGCTGGGCACGGAGGGCGCGGAGATTTCCAGCCGTTTTGCCATGAAGGGCGAAAGCCGCGTGGATCTCGCGGCCACCGTTCCCACCAGGCTGGGGCCGCCTTCGTTTGCCGAAGCGCTGGCGGTTTTCGAATGCGTGAAGCACGCGCATTACGACGGCGGCGATCACATCATCGTCGTGGGGCGTGTGCGCGATTTCACCTATGCGCGCGATGCGGGCGCAATGGAACCGCTGCTGTTCTTCCGTGGCCGCTATGGCGCGATCACGGGGTTGAAGAGCTAGTTCGACGTCCTTTTAATTTGAAGCCCGCGCACCTGTCGCTTCCGGCTCCAGCGTGAATTTGTGCACGGCGATTTTCGCCACCGCATCCGGCGTTACGGGAATGGCGACATAGCCGTACTTCGCCCAGACCTTCAGAAGGTCATCGTAATGCGGCGAAAACACATTGCCGCTTTCGCCCATCGCGATGATGAAGCGTGACGCATCGGGATTGGCGAGATCGTAGACGCCGCGATAGCCCGCACCGTGCGTGGCAGCGTACGGCCGGCTTGAGCCCAAATTGTTGTCGGCACGCAGCACGGTGAACGGGCCGCCATCCATTTCGGTTTCGCGATTGAAGACGTTGCCCAGCACCGGCATCTGTCCGAACA
>CAIYRG010000035.1 GCA_903928515.1 uncultured Alphaproteobacteria bacterium
AACACCTTGCGCGTAACGGCGCACAAGACGGCCGGTCAGCCCCCTGACCGGCCGTCTTTCTTTGCGCCAACCGACAGCGTCTATTGCAGCAGTTTGATCGTCTTGTAGTCCGGCGCTGCCGGGATGCTTTTCAGATAGGCGTAGATGTCGCCCACCTGCGCGTAGGTCAGCACCTTCGCGGTGTAGGGCGGCATTTCGTTCACCGGCGTCCGCAGCCGAGACGCGAACACGCTGAACGGCAGTTCCATATGACCAAGGGTTGGACCCGTGCGCGGGCTGCCCTGCCCGACCGTGCCGTGACAGGAATAGCAGCCATTGGCCAAGAACAATGTCTTGCCCGCCTTGGCATCGCCACCGGCATCTTGCGCGGCAACGGGAGCGGCCAGAGCGATGGCGAAAACAAACGCGAGAAGTCCAGTTTGGATTTTCATCTGCGTGGTCCTCAGCGCGGTTGCGATACGACATCGAGAAAGGCGGGTTCGCCCTTCTTCACGACAGCCAGCGCCCGCTTGATGGCGGGGCCAAGATCTTTCGGGTCTGAGATCGGACCTTCGGCATAAGCGCCATAGCCTTGCGCCAGTTTGGCGTAGAGCGGCGTCGGATGGTCGAAGGTGCAGCCCCAAGAGCCGTTGTCGGTGCCGCGCGAACGCTGCCCCGCCATGCGTTCGAGGTGCATGAACTCCTGATAGTAGCCGCCATTGTTTTGCACGATCATCAGCATCGGCAGTTTCTGCTGCGAGGCCGTCCACATCACGCCCGGCGCCATGTTGAAATCGCCGTCACCGACGACAGCCACATTGAGCCGCCCGTTGTTCTTGTTGGCGAGGGCGGCCCCCACCGCTGCCGGAGACGAATAGCCCAAGCCACCGCCGCCCTGCCCGCCAATGTGCTGATAGTTCTTGGTGAAGTCCCACAACGCCGTGGGCCAGCCGCTCAAGCCGGCCGAGAGCGCGCCAGCCGCCCAATCGTCGTTCTTGATCTGCTCCCACAATTCCATCGACAGACGCGCCGTGGTGATGGGGCTCGCATCCCAACCGGCGGCCGCACCGCGCTTGGCGGCCTCATATTGCCGCGCATGATTGTCGGCGATCTTTTGCCCGCGCGTCGCCAAACGTGTTTTGATCGCGGGCGTAATTTCCATGCCCACCGCCTCGATCAGCGACGGCATCGTGGCTTCGCCGTCGCCAGGGATCACCAGATCAGCAGGTGCATAGCGCATAAAAGCATTGAAGTTGGATTTGGTGAGGCCTGCTGTGGATACGCCGAGATTGATGACCTTCGCGTCTTGCTTGATTTTGCGGACGAGCTTCGCATCGACAATATCGGGCACGTCATACAACGTACCGAAAATGTCGGACGGCTCGATGCAGATGACGACATCGGCCTGACGCAATGTGGCGCCGCCACCGAGAGATCCGCAGAGCGGATGGCGGTTCGGGAAATTCATCCGCCCGCCTTTGTCGATCACCGGCGCTTGCAGCAATTCGGCCAGCTTCACGAGGTTGTTCATGCCTTCTTGCGTGCGGCAATACCGGTCGACGATGATCACCGGGCTTTCCGCCGCGACCAGCCATTTCGCGGCTTCGCGCACCGCGCCACTTTCGCCTTGCGGGCTCGTGCGCTCTTTCAACTTCGGAATGAAAAGTTTCTTGCGCTCCTCGGGCGGCAATTCGTTTTCCATCAACTCGCCGCTGGCGACGATGAGCACCGGCGCGCGCGGCACCGTGGTGGCGATGTCGTAAGCGCGCACCATCGATTCCGAGAAGCCCTGCATCGAATTGGGCTGGTCGTCCCATTTCGTCATGTCGCGCACCATGATGCCCTGGTCGTGCGCGCTGTGTTGCCAGTCGGCGTTGGGCCGGCGTTGGCCTTCATCGTCGGTGTTACCCGCGATGATGCAGATCGGAACCTGATCACAGAAGGCGTTGTAGATCGCCATCGGCGCATGCGCCAAACCCACCACGCCATGCACGAGATTGAGCACCGGCTTGCCCGACATCTTGGAATAGCCGTGGCCCATGCCGATGGAGGAATCCTCGTGCAGCGCGGTTACCCATTGCGGGCTCTTGTTGCCGCCATAGGAAAAGATCGCTTCCTGAAGACCGCGGAACGCCGAGCCCGGCACCGCGACCACATATTCGAAATCGAGCGACTTGATGACATCCATCATGAAGTCCGCACCGGGATAGGCGACAGTCTGCAACCGGCCGCCTTTGGGCGGGTCCATATCGCGCGGCGGGGGCGGCAGACTGCCTCTTGCCGTGGCGGCCTGACCGGCAGGGACCGGCGTTTTGCCTTCCGCCGCGGATGCCGGCAATGCGCCCGCAAGAGCAGCGGCCGGTGCGGCGCCAAGTGCGCCGGCGAGAAAGCCGCGGCGTTCTATCACCAGCGCGCCATCGGCCAGTTTTGCTTTCTTCGGTTTTGGCATGCATTCCCCCTGAATGCGGCGCCTTTGGCGCTCGGCGGTTTCCTAACCATTCTATTGCGGAATCTTATCCGATCTGTCGCAGTTCGGAAGGCTGCTTTCGCCTTCTAGCGGTGCGGTTTTGGCTGGCGTTTGGTGGCGGCATCCGCGCATGGGAAATACCGCGCGTGATCCTTCTTTTCGCGCGGCGTCAGGCGGCGCGTCTTTAGCGCTTGCATTCCATCGGGGGCATTTTCGTCATGCGCTCTCCTAGGGTCTTGTCACCCTGCGCAACGTGAGATTGATGCGTCCGCCGTCTTCGATCAACTGGCTCGTGCCGGAAAGAACTCGCGTGACGCCGTGATAGGCCATGCGCGCAGGTCCGCCGAACGACAGTACGTCGCCGCTCGCGAGGGGAAAATTCTTCGTTGGATCTTTGCGCGCAGGCCCACCGATGCGAAATTGCGCCGTGTCGCCCAATGAGACCGACAGCACCGGCGCATCGCGCACGGGCTCGTCGGCGTCGCGATGCAGCCCCATCTTGGCGCCGGCCGCATACAGATTGACCAAGCAGGCTTCCGGCGGCGCGCCATATCCGGTGAGTATATTCCACGCATCCAGCAGAACGGGGGGAATGTCAGGCCAAGGCTCGCCCGTCACCGGATGCTGCGCCTGATAGCGATAGCCACCTTTATCCGACATCCAACCGAGGGTGCCAAAATTCGTCATGGCAACGGAAAACGGCGTGCCGCTTTTGGGCATGGTTGGCGTGTAGAACGGCGCGTGCGCCACACGCGACATGATTTCATCAAGCAACGTGCGCTGTTCCGCACTTGAGAAATATCCCGGCCAGAAATCGATGCCCGGTCCGACGCTGAGATGCTGCGCCTTTTCCGGCATTACGATTTCTTGCCAGCACCTTCGCGCTGGATCTCGCGATAGGAAGCGCCAAGTCCGCGCGCATTCAGCCACGCGGTGAAACGCTCGGCATCGTAAGAGTTGCGTATCCAATCGGCGAGCGGTGCGCCCTTGGCATCTTCCACCGCGAATTTTGGAAATTCGCGCAGCCACAATTGCTGGGGTTTCGGGCGATGCAGATACGGCCAGAACGCGAATTGGCCCAGAGCGCGCGGCAGGGCCGCAGCACCGCCTTCATGCAGCAGGAACAGCGCGGAGGCGAACGAGGTGCGATCCTGCCCGCCTGAGCATTTCATCAGGAACGGACGCGGAGCGCGCTCGAACGCGTCAATCAAATCGACCAGAAGTGCGCGCTGCGAAATTTTGCGCGACGCCATTTTGATATCGAAATGTTCGAGCCCATCCGCTTTCGCCACAGCCTTCTCGCGATGCCACCAGCGATGCTTCGGATTGTAGCCGCGCAAGTTTATGATGGCGCGAATGCCGTGCGCGCGTAGGTACGCGGGATAGAAGCCGAGATAGGGCTGCGCCGAGCGCGCCGCCTCGGGCGTAACCCAATGAAAATGATAGAGCCGGTCGAGCAATACGGACATGGTTCAGGGCCTACCACATTGGCAAGCCCACGCAACCACGCTCAGCTTCGGCCCTTAATATCCGGCGGTAAAGCGCTGCCGAATGTGCTTGCCCTGCTCGAGTTCATCGACCATCGCGATGCTGAGATCTTCCATCGAGATATGGCTTTTGCCGTTCTCGTCTTTGAGCAGCGCATCGCCGCCAAGGCGGAATTTTCCGGTGCGTTGCCCCGGCGTAAGAATCGAGGACGGCGAGAGGAACGTCCACTCCAGGCCGTTCTCTTTGCGGATCAGATCGAGGAACAATTTTCCCGCCGTCACTTCGGGGACAATCGCTTCCGGCACCTTGCCGGCATCGAGCACGCTCAAGCCCGGCTGCAATTCCAGCGTGCCGGCGCCACCCACCACGAGGTAACGCTTCACGCCCGATTGCTTCACCGCATTGATCAACTGGCTGTGATCCCGGTTCAGGAAGCGCACCGAGCTGATCACCGCATCGTGGCCTTTGAGAAGAGCGGCCAGAGCTTCCGGCTTGTCGGCATCGCCGTTGACGTAATTGACGCCATCGACCGTGGGCTTGCCGTCCAGACTGCGCGCAATGCCGGTGACCTGATGGCCCCGCGAGACAAGCTCTTTGGCGATGCGCGAACCGACGGCGCCCGTGACGCCGACCACTGCAACTTTCATCGCATTCCCTTTCACACCTGCGCCCGCACAGTATCGCGCGGGCGCAGCAATTTTTCGGACGAAGGCGGCGCTACTTCTTCTTTGCAACCGATTGGTAGAAGCGGCCCCACCAACGCGGCGAATCCGAGGCGACGTTGAGCTGCAGGAAGGTCACGTTCGCGAAGAGATAACACGCACCACCAGCGCCGCCAGAAACCGGGAAGCTGCTTTTCTTGCCAGGAACATCTTTCGACGTGTATTTCGCCACGCCGAATTCGCCGATGGGCGCATCATCGCACACCAGATACGTGGCCGCCACCTGCGCGTCAAAATCCTCCCACGCGCAGCATTGCATGCGCGCGTGCAGGAGCATGCCCGCGACATAGGGATAATCGGACTGCAGTTCCGCGACTTTTGCGAAATCCCGCGCGGCATCTTCAAAGCGCGATAATTTGTTGAAGCAGACGCCACGATTGAAATACGCCCCGGCATAGTTCGGGTGCAGGGCCAGCGCCTTGTCATAGCAAGCCAACGCCTCGGCAAACCGTTTCAAGTCCAACAGCACGTTGCCGTAATTGCTGTAGGCCGCAGGCACGTTCTCGTTGATCGTCAGAGACTCGCCGAAGAGACGCGCGGCCTCTTCCTTGTCTCCCTTTCGCGCGCAAACGATGCCGAGATATTGCAACGCCTGAAAATGCCGCGGCTCCAAACGCAGGATGCCGTCATAGAATTTTCCGGCAGCTTCGAGATCGTCACGCTGCAGCGCCGCCATGCCGGCATTCAGCATGTCTTGAATTTGCGTTTTGATCGGACCGGGCGCTTCAGACATTTTGCATTTCGCTGTGGGACACAGGTTCTTCGCCTAGCAACGCGCGCGCCTTCTCCATCCACAGCGCACCGGTGATGGGCCAATCGTTTTCGTCGTAGAGGAATTCATCGCCGTTCGGCGGCTGGCGGAAATCGTAATCGGGCGTGGCGCGATAGGTTTCATCCAGCGTCTTGAACGTGCGCAACACCCACGGCTGCGTGCCGAAGGCTTTGATGGCGGCGAATTTCCGCACGCGCTGTGCGCTCGAAAGCGCGGCGGCTACCGGATTGCTCAGCGGCGCATCCAGAAATACGCCGTAGCGGAATTCGCCCGCAACGCTGTGATAGCCGGCGAATTCGATTGTCTCGGGGGAAGGCTTTCCGCGCGCGCGCAAATTGGAGCAGGCCAGATGCACCGCCAGCGCGCAGGCATCGTGATCGGGATGGCCGCCTTCATAGGGATGCGTGATGACAGCGCTCGCGTCCGCCAAAATCTCTTCCAACCGGGCGGCAAGCGATGAGACATTGTCGATCACCTCGCCGTCCTTCACGCCGATGCGAATCTGCTGCGCGTCCGGCACGCCCAGGATGGTGAGCGCGATTTTCAATTCCCGAAAGCGGGCACGCGAATAGGCGTCGGGCGTTGCGAACCCTTGGCGGCGGAAATACACGAACTTCTCAGACGTGCCGGTGGTGACATGCACCAGCGCTAAATTTTCCAGCGTCGCGAGCCGCCCACCCGCCCCGAGCGTCTCGTCATCGGGATGCGCGACGACAACAACCACGCGCTCGGCCACACGCGCGCCCTCTTCAAGCCGGCGCAACACCGATGGCGCGCCCGATGCGGGCGCCTTTGGCTTGGGAAATATCCGCGAGAGCAGAAAGAGACCGGCTTTCGATCCCAGGACCGCCGCCGTCGCACGAATAAGGTATCGCTTTAGGATGGGCACGGTTCGGGTTCGCTAGGTCGGATCAGAATGCCGGTTCTTTCCCGGCGGCGGGATGATAGAACACTCCCGCTATACATTCGGGACAGCGCATGAAGGGCATTATTCTCGCAGGCGGCAGCGGCACGCGGCTGTATCCCATCACCTTCCCGATCTCCAAACAGCTGATCCCCGTCTACGACAAGCCGATGATTTACTATCCGCTCAGCACGCTGATGCTGGCGGGTATTCGCGACATCCTGCTGATCTCGACGCCGCGCGATCTGCCGCAGTTCCAAGCCCTTCTGGGCGATGGCACCAAATGGGGCCTAAAGCTGTCGTATGCCGAACAGCCCAAACCGGACGGGCTGGCGCAGGCTTTTCTGATCGGCGAGGAGTTTCTGGCTGGCGAAGGCGCGGCCCTGATCCTCGGCGACAACATCTTCTATGGCGAAGGCATGCCCGCTCTGGTGCGCCAGGCAGCCGCGCGCGCTACGGGCGCTACGGTGTTCGGCTATCAGGTGGTTGATCCCGAACGCTTCGGCGTTGTGGCGTTCGATGGCCAGGGGCGCGCCATATCCCTGGAAGAAAAGCCCGCTGCCCCGCGCTCGAACTGGGCCGTCACAGGGCTATATTTCTACGATTCCCAGGTCGTGAAGATGGCCCGAGCCCTGAAACCCTCCCCGCGCGGCGAGCTGGAAATCACCGATCTCAACCGCCTTTACCTCGAACGCGGCACGCTGCATGTCGAAAAATTCGGCCGCGGCATGGCCTGGCTCGACACCGGCACGCCGGACTCGCTGCTGGAGGCCGCCGAATTCGTCCGCACGCTGGAAGCCCGGCAGGGATTAAAGGTCGCCTGCCCCGAGGAAATCGCTTTGCGCATGGGCTTTATCAACCGCGACCAGCTGCAAACCCTGGCCGACGAGCTGAAATCCTCGAATTACGGCGCATACCTGCGGCGCATCCTAAAAGACGAGATCTAGGCGCCATTTCCGCAGCAGGGCTTGCGCGAAACTGTGCCGGGTCCACGTCTTCGTCATAAAATGGGCCTTCTTCCTTGACTGGCCTTATTCCCTGGCTATATTCCGCGCCTTCCGCTGGCGGGACTTCGCCCGCGGGGCTTGGCTTTTGCCAAATATATAAGGAATTCAATATGTTCGCGGTAATCCGCACCGGCGGAAAGCAATACAAGGTTGCCAAGGACGATCTCCTCACCATCGAACGCATCGAGGGTGATGAAGGCGCGGCCGTGACCTTGAGCGAAGTGCTGATGCTCGGCGGCGATGCCCCGAAGACCGGCCTTCCCCTGATCAGCGGCGCCTCGGTTTCGGCCGAAATCGTGACGCAGAACCGCGCCGATAAGGTTGTGGCCTTCAAGAAGAAGCGCCGCAAAAACACCCATCGCAAGCGCGGCCATCGCCAATTGCAGACGGTTGTGCGCATCACCGGCATCACCGCCGGTTAATCGAGAAGAAGAGACAACCCCATGGCACACAAAAAAGCAGGCGGTTCATCCCGCAACGGTCGCGATAGCGCAGGCCAACGCCTCGGCGTGAAGTGCTTCGGTGGCGAAGCCGTCAATCCGGGCAACATCATTTTGCGCCAACGCGGCACGCAATGGCATCCGGGCACGGGCGTCGCCATGGGCAAAGACCACACGATTTTCTCCACGGTGATCGGTCAGGTCGAGTTCAAAAAAGGCTTCAAGCGCCGCACGTATGTGTCGGTGCGACCGATGGCGGAAGCAGCAGAATAAATAGCGGCACGAGATTGTGGCCGCCCTATCAGGCGGCCCATCGATGCGAGGGAGATGGTTCCGCCATCTCCCTTTTTTGTTCCTCGCCGTAGTCGATGCGAGGCACATCATGAGCAAATTTCTGGAAACCGAGCGGTTGGCGCTGCGCCCGCCGGAACGGCGCGACATCGCCACCCTGGCGGTTTTGTTTGCCGATCACGATGTGTCGAAGATGACGGTGCGCATCCCCTTTCCCTATCGCCGGGCCGACGCGGAAGGCTTCCTGTCGCAGGCGGCCGGTGTGCGCGCCTCGGGCGGGGGTGAAGTGTTCGTCGTGGCGCGCAAACCCGATTCCTATTGCTTAGGGACCATCGGATTGGAGCGGCGCGAAGGCGGGCTGCATCTGGGTTATGCGCTGGGCAAATTCTATTGGGGCCAGGGCTACGCCACGGAAGCCGCGGGCGCACTGGTTCGCTTTGCCTTTGAAACACTGAACGAACCGCGCATCCTGGCGTCCTACGCGCTGGACAATCCGGCGTCGGGACGTGTGTTAACGAAACTGGGCTTCGAGCCCATCGGCACCGAGCAGGTCCGATCGCTGGCGCGCAACGCCACGGTGATCTGCCGCGTGACGGAATTGACGCGCGAGGTCTACTCCCAAGGCCGCCACGGCGCGCGCGAACGTGATAAGAGAGCGGCATGAAATTCCTGGACCAAGCCAAGGTGTATGTGCGTTCCGGTGCGGGCGGTAATGGCTGCGTGGCCTTCCGCCGTGAGAAGTTCATCGAGTATGGCGGACCCTGGGGCGGCGATGGCGGCCGGGGCGGCAGTCTCTTCGTCGAGGCGGTCGAAAACCTCAACACGCTGATCGATTATCGCTACCAGCAGCACATCTATGCCAAGGGCGGCGAAGCCGGCATGGGCAAGGTGATGCACGGCGCCAATGGCGACGACGCGATCATCAAAGTCCCCGTCGGCACGCAAGTGTACGAAGAAGACAATGAGACTCTGATTTGCGATCTGCAGCATGCGGGCGACCGCGTGATGCTGCTCAAAGGCGGCAATGGCGGCTTCGGCAACTACCATTTCAAAACGTCCACCAACCAAGCCCCGCGCCATGCGAACCCCGGACAGCCGTTCGAAGAGAAAACCATCTGGCTGCGATTGAAATTGATCGCCGATGCCGGGCTCATCGGTTTGCCCAATGCCGGCAAGTCAACGTTTCTCGCGCGCGTTTCTGCCGCCAAGCCCAAGGTCGCGGATTATCCCTTCACAACCCTGCATCCGCAGCTCGGCGTGGTGCGCGTTCACACCACCGATTTCGTGCTCGCCGATCTGCCTGGACTGATCGAAGGCGCACATGAAGGTGCAGGCCTCGGCACGCGCTTCCTCGGCCACGCCGAACGCTGCAACGTGATCCTGCATCTGATCGACGGCACCGAATCCGAAATCGTGCGCGCCTACAAAACCATTCGCGGCGAACTGGCCTCGTATGGCCACGGGTTGGAAGACAAGCCCGAGATCGTGGCGCTGAACAAAATCGATGCGATTCCCAAAGAGCTGCTGTCGCGCAAAATGAAAGCGCTGGAGAAGGCCTGCGGTCATCCCGTGCATGCAATGTCGGGCGTGTCGGGTGCCGGTGTGGACATCGTGTTGCGGGCACTGGCGCGCCAAGTGCGCATCGCGCGCGGCACCAACGAAAACGACGGCGATGACGAGCAGGCCCCGCCCGACCGTCCGCAGGGCTGGACGCCGTGAACGGGATGGGCATTCAAGATCGCCTGGCAACCGCGCGGCGCGTGGTCGTGAAGGTCGGGTCCGCGCTGCTGGTGAATTCCGAAACGAGTTCCGTGCGTGTCGAATGGCTGACCAATCTCGTGTCGGGCATCGCACAGCTCAAACGCGACGGCAAAGAGGTGGTTCTGGTGTCGTCCGGCGCCATCGCGCTCGGCCGCCGCATGTTGAAATTAAAGCCTGGCGCGCTGCGGCTGGACGAAAGCCAAGCGGCCGCCGCCGTGGGCCAGGTGAAGCTCGCGCAAACCTATGTCGATGCGTTTCATCGCCATCAGCTGGAAGCCGCGCAAATTTTGCTGACGCTGGAAGATACCGAAGATCGCAGGCGTTATCTTAACGCACGTGAAACTTTACAAACACTTTTGAAATTGAATGCCGTTCCCGTGATCAACGAGAACGACACGGTGGCGACCGGCGAAATCCGCTTTGGCGACAATGACCGTTTGAGCGCGCGCGTCGCCTCGATGGTGGACGCCGATTGCCTTGTGCTGCTCTCCGACATTGACGGGCTCTACACCGCCAATCCGCAGCGCGACGCGAATGCGCGTCACATTCCGGAAGTCCGCGCCATCACGCCCGAGATAGAAGCGATGGCCGAAGGTCCTGTATCGGGCGTCTCCAAAGGCGGCATGGAATCGAAGATCGTGGCGGCGAAGATCGCAACCTCTGCCGGTGCCGGCGTGATCATCGCCAGTGGTTATGTGGCCGATCCGCTGTCGAACAATGCCGCGAAGATCACCTATTTCGCGCCAAGCCTTTCGCCCACTCTGGCGCGCAAGCGCTGGCTTGGCGGCAGCCTGAAAGCCAAAGGCGAACTCATCATCGATTCCGGTGCGGAGCGCGCACTGCGTTCGGGCAAAAGCCTGTTGCCCGCCGGCGTGACGCGCATCGATGGCCGCTTCGAGCGCGGCGATGCCGTGATTATCAAAAGCGAATTGGGCCGGGAGTTGGCGCGCGGTCTCGTGGGATACAATTCCGACGAAGCCAGGCTTCTGGCAGGCAAACGCACCGCCGATATCGAAGTGGCCATCGGGTATCGCGGCAGCGACGAGATGATCCATCGCGACGATCTGGCGATCACCGAAAGCCTGAGTGCGGACGCGGAAAACGAAAGCCAGTGATATGAGCACGGTTGCAGAAACGTCTTCCCAACTCGAAGCCCAGATGAGTGCGCTGGGTGCGGCCGCCCGCGATGGCGCGGTGGCACTGCGCGAAGCCTCGCCGGACGCCAAGACCAAGGCGTTGCGCGCCGCTGCCGAGGCGATCCGCGCCAACACCGATGCGATCCTCACCGCCAACGCGAAAGACATGGAAGGCGGCAAAGCCCGCAATCTGTCGCCGTCGATGCTCGACCGCCTGTTGCTCGATGACAAGCGCATTAGCGCAATGGCCAAAGGCGTCGATGACGTCTCTGCGCTGCCCGATCCCGTGGGCAGGACGCTGGCGCATTGGACACGCCCCAACGGGTTGGACATCTCGCGCGTCGCCACGCCTATTGGTGTTCTTGGTATCATTTACGAAAGCAGGCCCAATGTGACGGCCGATGCGGGCGCGCTGTGCCTGAAATCGGGCAATGCCGTGATCCTGCGCGGCGGCTCGGAATCGGCACACTCATCCGCCGCCATTCACCGCGCGCTGGTGGAAGGGCTGCGGGCGGCGAATCTCCCCGCTTCCGCCATTCAGCTTGTGCCCACAACGGACCGCGCGGCTGTGGGTCTGATGCTATCGGGCTTGAACAACACCATCGACATGATCATCCCGCGCGGCGGCAAGAGCCTGGTGGCGCGCGTACAGAACGAGGCACGCGTGCCGGTGCTCGCGCATTTGGAAGGCATCTGCCACACTTATGTGCACGCCAAGGCCGATCTGGCCAAAGCGCGCGCGTTGGTGGTGAACGCAAAGATGCGGCGCACCGGTGTTTGCGGCGCCACCGAAACGCTACTGATCGACAAAAGCGCGGTGCCTGCGCTCCTCGGGCCCATCCTCGATGATCTCGCGAAGGCGGGTTGCGAAATCCGCGGCGACGCCATTGTGCGCGCCGCATGGCCGAATGCGAAGCTCGCGACCGAAGAGGATTGGCGCACCGAATATCTCGACGCCATCATCGCCGTGCATGCGGTGGATGGATTGGAAGATGCGATCCATCACATCGCGCATTACGGCTCGCAGCACACCGAATCTATCGTGACGGAAGACACAAACGCCGCCGAACGATTCTTGACGGCCGTTGATTCGGCGATTGTGCTGCACAACGCCTCCACGCAATTCGCCGATGGCGGCGAATTCGGCATGGGCGCGGAAATCGGCATCGGCACAGGCAAGCTGCACGCGCGCGGTCCTGTTGGTGTCGAACAACTGACAACGTTCAAATACGTTGTGCGCGGTAGCGGACATATTCGTCCTTGACAAGAATCGGTGCGTGCTAAAAGTTCCGACGCCGCCCTTGTAGTACAGTGCCGTACAAATGCGTATTAGTGCAGCTCCGTACAAACTGGTGTGGGTGTCAACGATGCCACGCACGGGCTCCATGTGGTCGTACAATGTGACGCGGTCCCTCCTTCAGGAGGCCGGTCTCAATGTTTTTCCCACCACAGTGGTGAAGTACGACGAGGCCATCTTTGTGTTTTTGACCGCCGCGCTGTTGTTCGGCATGAGCACGCTTTGGGAATCCGCCCCCGCCAACAGCCAAGCGGTGGTGCACAAATCGACCGTCGCATCCGGGACGGGCGTCGTGCATCTGTCGCGCGCGATTTACACCGGCCTCGCCATCAAAGCGCAGAGCCTCGAAGAATTTCGCGCCAGTACGCTGCGCAAAACCCATCTGCTCGATTTCGTGCACGATTGGACAGCGGCGAAAACAACCCAACGCCCGGCAGATACCATCGCCCTCGTGCCACTCGAATTGCCGCACAGTCTGGTGGAACGATACAGCGCGCCGGAGACCGAGCCTGTTCAGATTGCCGACAACACGTCCCTTGAGAACACCTCCCAGCAAAAATCCACCCCTGTGAAGCAGACCGTCGCGGACACGCGTACGGCACAGAACAATGTGTCGGGGAGCCTCGCCCAAAGCACATCGTTCGTGGGTGCGGTCGATATGCGTTTCAGCGACGGGCAGTGACGCGCGCACATGGCTCTTCGCCCTCCAGGCCCCATCGCTCCAAAGCTTCGCATCGGTCTGTTGGGCGGCTCGTTCAACCCGGCGCATGATGGCCATCGCCACATCACTCTGGCGGCGATGCGCGCACTGGGGCTGGATTACGTCTGGTGGCTGGTGTCGCCTGGAAACCCGCTGAAACCCACAACCGGCATGGCGCCATTGCCGGAACGTTTGATCAGCGCCCGCCGTGCTGCCCAACATCCACGCATCATCGCCACCGACATCGAGACAACGCTCGGTACGCGCTACACGGCCGATACAATCGCCGCGCTCAAGCGCCGCTTCCCGCAAACCCGTTTCGTCTGGCTGATGGGCAGCGACAATTTGGTGCAGTTTCCGCGTTGGAAGCATTGGGACCGCATCTTCGCGCAAGTCCCCATCGCTGTGGCGGCGCGGCCCGGATCGCTTTTGACAGCACTGGCCGCCAAACCGGCCATACGCTTCGCCGCTGCGCGCAAACCCGCCGGCAGAGATTTCGCGAAAGCCACATTGCCCGCCTGGACGCTGGTTCCCGCGCAATACCACCCGGCAAGCTCCACCGCGATCCGCGCGGGGAAAGCCTGATATTTCGGGTTTTCTTGGTTTGACCGGTGCCTTCCCTGGTTTGAACAGAACCTTCCATGCTACGCTGGACGGGCATTTGATGAGATGAAGGGTTCAGTCCTGGCTACCAGTAAACCGCGTTCCGCGAAACCGCGCGCCTCGAAAAGCAAGACAGACATTGCTGCGCCCGCCTCTTCCGAACTTCCAACACCAGCAAAGCCTCCCAAAGCGGCCAAGACATCCAAAACCCCGAAAGCTCCGGCTCGGGTCGTGGATGCCGCATTGCTGGCCTACGTGTTGCAGTCGCTGGACGACGACAAAGCGGAAGACGTGAAAACCGTGGATCTCGCGGGCCGCTCCGCCATGTGCGACGCACTGGTGGTGGCTTCAGGCCGCTCGCAGCGCCATGTCGCGGCCATCGCCGAGCATCTCGCCAAGAAATTGAAGGAAGCGGGCTATGGCCCGGCGCATGTCGAAGGCCTGCCGCAAGGCGATTGGGTTCTCGTCGATGCGTATGATGTGATCGTGCACATCTTCCGCCCGGAAGTGCGGGCCTATTACGATCTCGAAGGCATGTGGTCGGTGGACGAGAAACGGCCGGAAGAGACTGTCGGCAGCGCCGCTGTGTGATGCGGTTGGCCGATGAACCGGCAATGACCCTGCCGTGAAACTTTGCATCATCGCTGTGGGCCGCACGCGCGCCAGCCCCGAAGACGAACTCACCGAGGATTTCCTGAAACGCGCCCGCGCCGCGGCCCCGAAGCTTGGCTTCATGGGCCTGGAGTTGGCCATCGTGGAAACCTCGAAGGCCGCGACGCTTGATGCGCGCAAGGCCGAGGAAGCCGAGCGCATTGCCGCGAAAACCCCCAAAGGCGCGCTCGTGATCGCGCTGGACGAGCGCGGCAAAAGCTGGGGCAGCGAGGCCTTCGCCAAGATGCTCGCCAAACGCCGCGATGAGGGCCGCGACATCGCCTTCGTGATCGGCGGCCCCGATGGCTTGGCTGAAGATTTCCGCAACGGCGAAACGCTGGGCTTCGGCACGCAGACCTGGCCGCATCTTCTGGTGCGCGCCATGCTGGCCGAGCAGATTTACCGCGCCCTCACCATACTTTCCGGCCATCCCTATCACCGCGCCTAAGTCCGTTAGGCGACTGTTAATCTCATTCTGTCGGGCCGTTAGCCTGGCGTTAAGCCTATTGGCGCAAAGCTACCGGCAAGTTTGACCTATCGTTCCAGCAAACCTGCCGGGGCGAGGCAAAGCGGGGCGAGCCCATGAAGATCAACGGCGTCGACAGATCAGGCGTTACGGGTATCCGCCGCGGTGGCGCACGTGCCGCCGACGGCAAGGGTTTCTCGGTTGATACCGCGAGTGAAACCCACAGCACGGCGGGCCTCAGCGGCCCCGCATCGCTGACGGCGGTGGATTCCATCCTGGCGCTGCAAGGCGTGGACGATTCCACATCGGGCCGGAAGCGCGGCGTGCAACAGGGCGAACAATTGCTCCGTTTGCTTGATGAAGTGCGCGACGGATTGCTGGCGGGCGGCATCCCCCGCCAGACGCTGAACCGCCTGGCCATGGCGGTTTCCAGCCGCGGCGAGGGCTTCGCCGATCCGAAACTGCAATCGGTTTTGGACGATATCGAGCTGCGCGCCAGGGTAGAATTGGCGAAACTCGAACAGGCTGAACGGCCGGCTGCTTAACGCCGTTATAATTGCTTGTTTTCGTTGCAAAATTTTCGCAGTGGCGAACGATCCCAAATGATTGTGCCGATACGCGCTTGGCCCTATAACGCCCGCGCGTAAGCGCGAGACCTCTTGAGTCGAAGGGAGTGGCGTATGGCGACCGAATTGCCGAAGGGTTACACGCCCTCCGAGCAGGAGCCGTTCATGAACGAGCGCCAGCGCGAATATTTCCGGCGCAAGCTCGTGGGTTGGAAAGAAGACATTCTTCGCGAAAGCCGCGAAACCATCCAAAATCTGCAAAGCGAAGTGACGCCGAATGCCGATCTTGCCGATCGCGCGGCCACGGAAGCCGAACGGCAATTGGAACTTCGCACGCGCGACCGTCAGCGCAAGCTGATTGCGAAAATCGACTCCGCGTTGCGCCGCTTGGAAGACGGGTCTTACGGTTTCTGCGAAGAAACCGGCGAACCGATTTCCTTGAAGCGGCTGGATGCGCGCCCCATCGCGACGCTGTCCATCGAAGCGCAGGAACGTCACGAACGCAAAGAGCGCGTGTATCGCGACGATTAAAATTTCGTCGATCAGAGAACGAAAAGGCCGCGGATCGCTCCGCGGCCTTTTTCGTTTCCGGCGAACATGCCGCTCACGCGTGAGAGCTTCGATCTGCACACCAACGCAGCCACATCGCTCTGTATGCCGCTTCAACAGCGCGGCTGTAGCGTGCAGCGTTGCCGAATTCCGAACCTTCCAGGCGAGAGCGCAATCCGGCGCGCAAGCGCGCGAGTGCATCGGAATTCGCAGCCGTCGCGACAGCAAGGTCAACATACGCGTCTTGAGACGGCGCGATGAAATCCGTCAGTCCGAGCGCCGTCAAACTCGCCGCGGCAAGGCGCGACGAAATTGTCGGGCCTTGCCACGCGACAACCGGAACGCCCATGTACAACGCATCCAGCGTCGTCATCCCACCGCCATGCGGAAAAGGGTCCAGCGCGATATCGATATCGCGATATGCTGCGAAATGCGCGTCGCGATCGCTTCCTCCCAGAAGGGTTAGCCGTGTCGCTGGAATTCCCAATGTCGCGAATCCTCCCGACACCCGCTGGCGCGAACCGGCATCGGCGAAGTCCGGTCCCTTGAGAACGAGCATCGCTGTCGGTAGCGCGCGCAGAATGGAGGCCCATGCGCGTATCGTTGCGTTGGTGATCTTGGCGACCCGGCTGAACGACCCAAAGGTGACGTGCCCCTTGGCGAGCGCGGGCAGCGGGCCCGGCTCAGGCAATGGTTCGGGATTCCAATAGCCGAGAAAATTGGGCAAGTCGGCGACGCGTTCCGTCAGTTGAGTTCGCTCGCTGTGTGGAACCAAAACCGGATCGGCCAGCAGATAATCCATCGCTTGCAAGCCCGTGCCTGTCGGCTCGCCCCAGGCCGTCACTTGAATGGGCGCCGGTTTGCGCGCGAACACGAGCAGCCGGTTTCCGCTTTGATATCCGGCAAGATCGACAAGAATATCGATTCGATCGTTGCGGATGAGATTCGCGAGTGCGTCGTCGGAAAGATCGATCGTTTGGTGCCAACAGTCGGCGCCGGCACGGAAACGGGCTGTCGCGCTGTCTTCGTCCAGCGTGTCCGAATAGCAAATGATCTCAAAGCACGATTTGTCGTGATTGAGGAGCGCACCACCGAAAGCATAGGCGGAGGCTTGTGCCCGAAAATGGGGCGATACATATCCGATGCGCAGCCTCCGGTTCGGATCGGGATCGTTGGAAAACGGCGCAACAACCTGTCGAAAATGGCTGGCGAACTTTTGAGCGAAAGCCCGCCGCTCCGTTTGCAGCTCCGCCGAAGACGCCGTGGGATCAAAATTGCGCGTGAAAATAAGCGCCAGGTGGATATCGGGATTCGCGGGTTGAAGGCCGAGCGCGTGCGTCAGGCACGACACGGCCTGACGTATTTGTCCCCGATCGCGGTACACCCTGCTGATTCCGCAAAAGGCTTGAGCCAGGTCCGGTTTGATTTCGAGCGCGCGATTGTAACTCGCCAGGGCGCCATCAAGACGTTTCGCGATGTACAGAACGTCGCCGCGTTGAACATACGCATCGACAAATTTTGGATCGGAAGCCACGGCCATATCATAACTGGCGACGGCCTCTTCAAAACGTCCCAGATTTCTCAGAACAATGCCGCGCTTGTAGAACGCGCTCGCGCGCTCGGCCGGGTTGGAAGACGCGAAATTGGGTGTGCCGATCTTCTCGTCGGCACGCCGCAACTCTTCCAGAAGTCGTTGATGCGTGTTGGACACGTTTGAAACGCTGGGCTTGGCGCATATGCCGGAAAGTTCCGGTAGAGCATCCGGCCGGTCAAAGAGCAAGTTCTTGCCCTCCGGCGGCACGCGGAGGCGCAAAGGCGCAGCCGCGGATCGCTTTGCGGTCCCTCGCCCTTCGAGCGAAGGTCCGCTCACGGAATGATGTGGCCGGCTTTCAGTTCGGCTTGCGCCGCATCGTAATCCTTGCGGAAAGCCGCGTTGCGCAACAGCGCTTGGCCGAGTGCGGTGCCATAGGCCTCGCCGGCCTGCACGTCGTGGCGCCAATGCACTTCGCACACCAGGCGGTTATGGCCGTACTCGTCGGCGCGCGCGAGCAAGGCTTGCGCCTTTTCCGGCGCCAGGGACGACAGCACCACAGCCATCGAGAACCCCATCGTCGTGTGACCGCTGGGATATGAGGATTTCGGCGCGTCATCGCGTTCGCAATTCGACAGCGTGGCGTCGACGATCCAAGGGCGCGAGCGTTGGAAATAATCCTTCGCCACGCCAACGGCTTCCTTCTCGTCGTTGCGCACATCGGCCATCAGCTTCGCGGTGGCCGGGAATTTCACCAGCGTGAACCCGCCGCCCAGCGCCTCTTCGAAGATGCTGGCGTTTTCGGTTTCGGAATCCTTTTTCGCCTTGGCGACTTGCTCCGGCGTCTTCTGGTTCTGGATTTGATGCAGCTCCGCCAGCTCCATTTTGTTTTCCTGCGAATTGTCGGCGGGGGGCGGCGGCAACAGCAAGGCGGGATCGTATTCCGATGGCGTCAAAAACACCGTCTTGGCTTCGGTGGCGCGCGACGGGCCGCCGATGCTCAACGCAATCACGGCCAACGCAACAAAACCCAATTCCCAACGAGACTTCACAGGCACCTCCGCGAACCAAAATAAGATACGCGACCATGCTTCGAGAACAAAACGTATCGGTGTCAAACGCATGCGCTTTTCGTGACAGACAAAAACAAAACGGCCGTGGAATGATCCACGGCCGTTTTATTTTGCAGAAATTCTGGTCGCAGAGGGAACTGCCGATCAGAATGGAGAGATAATGTCGAAGATCTCCTGACCCAATCCCGGCTTCTGAACATCCGAGATTTGGCCGCGACCGCCGTAGGAGATACGCGCTTCGGCGATCTGAGCCTGGCTGATCGTGTTGGCGTTGGTGATGTCTTCCGGACGCACGACACCGGATACGGTGAGTTCGCGCATTTCACTGTTCACGCGCACTTCCTGCCGCCCGTCGATCACAAGGTTCCCGTTGGACAGAACCTGCTGCACGACAGCCGCCACCGTGGTGGTGATGGTTTCCGACCGCTGGATCGAGCCCGTGCCGGTGAGCGAGGAATCGCCGCCGAAATTTGCCAGATCGGTGGAATTGCCGCCCGCGGATTTCGACAGTCCATTCGCCAAACCAATGGCCGGGTTCGTCATGCCCAGAAAATTCGTCAGCGAGGATTTCTCCGACGATTGGCGCGTGCGCGCCGTGTTGTCGGCGACCTGCGCCGAATCCGTGATGGCAATCTGCACCGTGAGAATATCACCCACGCGAGACGCGCGCGGATCGCGGAAGAAGCTGCGCGCGCCCGGCTGCCACAAAGAATTGGTGAGGCTGGCCGTCTGCACGGATGGCACCGAGATCGTTTGCTGTTGCACGGCGCGCGCTTCGATTTGGCCGCCATTTTCCATGCCTTGTGGCGCATGTGCAGTTTGAATGCCGACCGGCGCCGAAGTGGCGGCGGGGACGTTGATCGGCGAGAAGTCGGGCGAACCGCCCACTTCAGAAAGGCGCTGGCCCATGGCGCAACCACTCATACCGCCCGCGGCCAAAGTGGCGGCGAGAAGCAGCGGAAGCGGAGAACGGCGAAGCCTGTGGAAGGACATGAAATTCATTCCTGTGCGCGAAGTCGGGAAAAGGAGCGGCGAGTTGCGATTAGGGAAGCGATGCGACTTTGGCGGCGGCGGCACGAGAGGGCAGTCCGTTGACGCTCACCGTGCCGGTGCCGACGACGACGGCATCGATCTGGCGATGCGACACAGGGTTCAGAACCGGCACGCTTTCGCCCATGCCGCCTTCGCCCATGGCGCGGCCGATGAAGGAGAGCGAGATGCCCGGCGCTTCAAACAGCATCGTCACGGTTTCGCCTTTGGCGACGACAGTCGGGAGCTTCACATCGCTGGTGCGGATGAGTTCACCGGCGCGCAGCAAGCGGCGCGCCTGGTGACCGGCGATATCGGACGGCGCACGCACGATGCTGGAATTGGCGCGCGACACCGGAATGGTGAGATAGGAGATGTCGCCTTCGGCGATCACTTCGCCGCTCGGCACTTCGCGCGTCAGCACGGGAACGTCGATCTGTTCCTGGTTGGCGATGCTCGCCACCACGGATCTCGGCCGCCAAAGCGAAGACGACATGCGCACCGCCTTTGTCGATCTGTACCTAAACGGCAAGGCCGACGCGATGAAGCCGCTGGATGCCGTGGCGCTGTATTACGACTTCCTGGAATTGACGCCGATCGGTTCCGACGGTGACGAGATGATCCGCCGCCTGTCGGACCGGCTTGTCGCGGTCGATCTGCTCACGCCCGCCGAAACCCTGTTGCAGCACCAGGTGGACAATCGCTTGGAAGGTGTCGCGAAGGCCGAAGTCGCAACCAAGCTGTCTCTGATCTATCTGATGGACCACAAGCCGGACAGCGCGTTGAAGGCCATCCGCGACACGCGCCAGACGCGCCTGCCCGACGATCTGAACACGCAACGCCGTCTTCTTGAGGCGCGCGCCCTGTCCGACGGCAAGCATTTCGAGGAAGCCCTCGACGTTCTGGCCGACGACGACACGCCCAGCGTCAAAGCCCTACGCGCCGATGTCTATTGGGATTCGGCGCAATGGCCTATCGCAGGCGCCAAAATCGAGGACCTCCTCGGCGACCGCTGGCAACAGCCTGCAGTTCTATCGGATGAAGACCGCGCGCGCGTGCTGCGCTCGGCCATCGCCTTCTCGCTCGCCAACGACCAGAGCGCGCTGAACCGGCTGCGCGAGCATTACGGCGAGCGGATGAAAGCCAGCACCGACGCACAGGCCTTCGCCGTGGTGACGGAACCCATCGACCGCCAGGGCGTGGCCTTCCGCGATCTGGCGCAGCAAATCGCGGGCGTCGACACGCTGAAATCCTTCATGGCGGATTTCCGCAAGCAGCAGCACGCAGCAGACTCAGGCGCCACGCCGACGCAAACAGCGTCGAATTAATTTCCATACTGCGATAGGCTCAAGATCGACGCGGAAATTTTGTACCGCAACGCCGGAGCCAAACCTTGCCCGCACCTACGTCTTATTCGCATCGCTACTTCATCTATGGCCCGTTCGCCGCGTTCCTGGCGATCGTCATCGGTTATTCCGCGTATTGGAAAATCGAGGCCGATGATTTCGCCACGAAGCTGGGTGCCGCCAACCAGCACGATGTGATTCCGGGTCTGCATTTCGCCTTCGCCGAGAAAAGCGTCGGCGGCTATCCCTTCCGGTTCGACGTGGTGCTTTCCGGCGTCACCTTCTCGGTGAAGGGAACTCACGGCGAAACCGCGTGGCGTGCCGAGAAATTGGCAATCCACGCGCTCTCCTATGGCGGCAGCCAATATCTGTTTGAGGCCGCAGGACTGCAATCCTTCGCCTATCCGGGGGCGGGCGTTCCCGCACAAGTGTTCTACGTGACGCCGGGCACCGCACGCGCCAGCGCCCTTCTGAGGAACAACAAGCTCGAACGATTCGATCTCGATATCGCGTACGCCAAAGGCGAAGACGCGACCGCCAGTGCCGGCCACGCGCAAGGCGGCCCCGGAGCCCCGCAGGATTATCAGCCGCGCGATTTCCAGGCCCAGCGCGCGCAGTTCCACGCGCGGCGCAACGGCAATGTGATCGATCTCGATGTCAGCATCGACAACGCCAAGCTCGGTACGGGCTACAATTCCAAGCTCGGACGCCAGCTCAAATCGGTGGAGATCACCGGCAATCTCACGCACGCCGATGCGTTCGATCCGCTGCTCTCAGGCGTCAGCAGCTTTGCCGCCGCCTTCGCCGACTGGCGCACCGCTCACGGCGTGATGCCGATAAATTCGCTGACCGTCACGTCCGAGGCCGCGCAGAACGAAACCCTCAAAGGCAATCTGGCGCTGAATGACGACGGCGATTTGGCGGGAACATTGTCGTCGCCATCGGGGCTGATGACGCTGACGCTGCCGTAGTATTGGAGCGTGTGACTCGGTGTTTCGCCTCCCCACAAGGGGGAGGTCGATCTGAGGTTAGACGCCGAAGATGTGAGAGCTACGCTTTCTTCGCCGGCGTTCGGCCGAAATCGGGGGCGGCGGTGTCTTGTCCCGCTTCGATGATCGAGCGCCGTATGGCACGCGTGCGCGTGAAGAGATTGAACAGCGCATCGCCATCGCCCCAACGGATTGCGCGCTGCAATTGCGCCAGATCCTCGGTGAAGCGGCCGAGCATTTCGAGCACAGCCTCGCGGTTGTTCAAGAAGATGTCGCGCCACATCGTGGGATCGGACGCCGCGATGCGCGTGAAATCGCGAAAGCCCGATGCGGAATATTTGATGACTTCGCTTTGCGTCACCGTTTCCAGATCGGCGGCCGTGCCGACGATGTTGTAGGCGATGAGATGCGGCACGTGGGAGACGATGGCGAGCACCAGATCGTGGTGCGACGGGTCCATCGTATCGACCTTGCTGCCGCAGCGTTCCCAAAAATCTTTCAGCTTCTCGACAGCCTCCGCATCGGTGCCGGGCACCGGCGTGAGGATGCACCAGCGGCCGTCGAACAACGTGGCGAAGCCGGCTTCCGGGCCCGAATGTTCGGTGCCCGCAATCGGATGCCCCGGAACGAAATGCACGCCTTCGGGCACGGATGGCCCCACATCGCGCACCACCGGCATCTTCACGGAGCCGACATCGGTGAGGATGGCGCCCTTCATCAAATGCGGCGCAGCCTGCCGCGCGAGATCGGCATACGCGCCCAAGGGCGTGGCCAACACCACGAGATCGGCATCTTTCACAGTCTCGCTGAGATCGTCATGCAGCGAATCCGCGAAGCCCGCCTTCTCGGCTTTTGCACGCGTTTCGGCGCGCGGAATGTATGCTGAGACATGCCCGACCAAACCGGCGCGCCGTGCGGCATGGGCCATCGACGAGCCGATCAACCCCGCGCCAATCAACGCCATCTTGGAGAACAACGGTTTGCCTTCACTCATTTCAGGAACTCAGCCAATTCGGCGACGACAAGTCTGTTCGCCTCTTCCGTGCCCACGGTCAGGCGCAAACAACTCGGCAAACCGTAGCCCGACATACCGCGCAAGATAATACCGCGCGCCATCAGGAAGCGGTCGGCATCCACCGCGCGTTTGCCGGTCTCATCCGGAAAATGGATCAGGATGAAATTCGCCGCACTCTCGGTGACGGGCAAACCCAAACCGCGGACCTTATCCGTCAGCCATTTGCGCCATTCGTCGTTGTGCTGAACCGCGTGATCGGTGTGCGCGCGATCATGCAGTGCCGCCACCGCCGCGCGTTGCGCGCCGATATTCACGTTGAACGGCGCACGCACGCGGTTGAGATTGTCGATCACATGCGCGGGCGCATAGGCCCAGCCCACGCGCAATCCCGCCAAGCCATAGGCCTTCGAGAAGGTGCGGGTGACCACCACGTTGTCGGAGGAAGCCACCAGCGCGAAACCCGAATCGTAATCGTTGCGCGTGACGTATTCGGCATAGGCCGCATCGATCACCAGCAGCACCGAGGCGGGCAAGCCTTCGTGCAAACGCTTCACTTCCGACACGGAGAGATAGGTGCCGGTCGGGTTGTTCGGATTGCCGATATAGACAAGGCGCGTGCGGCCGGTGACTTTTGCCAACACCGCATCGACATTCATCTTCAAATCGGGTTCGGGAATCTCGATGGGCGTCGCCGAATTCGCCAGCGTCGCGATTTTGTAAATCGGGAAGCTGTGCGCGCTCATCAGGACTTCGTCCTTGGGCCGCAGATAGGCGTTCGCGATCAGCGTGAGGATTTCATCCGAGCCGTTGCCGCAGACAATGCGATCGGCCGGCAGATGATGAAATTCGGCCAGCGCATCGCGCAGCAGGCGTGAAGAGCCTTCCGGGTAAACACCGATTTCGCCAGCGACGCCGTTCAGCGCGGCAAGCGCTTTCGGGCTTGGGCCAAAGGGTGATTCATTCGACGAGAGCTTGACCACGCGCTGCGCACCGGCGGCTTCCGAACGGCCGCCGACATAGATCGCGATATCGAGCACACCTTGCTTGGGAACGAGCGTCATCGTCTTGCGCCTCCGCGCGCCACCAACGGATTGGCGAAGCCGCCGACCGGCACGGCCCGCGCAATGGCATCCACGCTTTTGCGGAGCTGCGTCAGGCGCGGGTCTTTCGCAGCCACAAAGCCGTCAATCTCGGCGAGCGCGTAGACCGGCTGGTCCTTCTTGTCGGAATGGCTCATCGCGGCAATGGCGCCTTCAAGGCCCGCAGCCTTGCACAAAGCCTGCAGCCGGTTGCGCGACACGCCGGTGTTCGCCTCCAGCAGGATCAGCGTCGTGTCGTCGCCGGAATCCTCCTGCTCGACGGGGCCGATCACATAGGCGCGTTCCGCCAGATCATCGCCCGTGACGAAAGGCAGCCGCGCCACCACGCGCGGGCCATCTTGACCGGCAGCAGCCAAGTGACTCCACCACGGCGATGAGGCACCGCGTTCGTCTTCCGGCATCGGTACCACGCCCAGCGAATACCGGTCTTCGGCACAGGCATGGACGACGTGCGAGATGTGCTTGTGGGCATGCAGCCGTGTGAGGCCACCGAAATAGGCATGCGCCAGATCGCCCAGATCGAGCTTGCCCTCGACGCGCCCGGCATCTTCCGTGGGCGCATAGGCATGTAGGATGAACGGCGTCTGGGATTGCAGCGAGGCCGACATCAGGCTTCGCCAAAGGCACACCATGGTGTGGACGGGCATGGGGCCATGGTGCTGTTCGGCCAGGCGGCGCAGCACGGCCGCCTCGCGCGCCGGGCGCAAAGCCAGGGGCGGCGCGGCGTTTTCGCTACCATTGGGGTTGGGGTTTGGCGTCGTATTGGCTTTGGCGCGGGCGATATCGCCGGTCACGAGCGCGCGGCGCATCACAAGATCGTGCATCGAATCGTCGATGCTATCGATCTCGGCGCGCAATTCCTCAAGCGTTCGCGTCATGTCCGCGTGACCATTCCTGAAACCATTGACCCAAAACTATTGACCCTGCGCCCGGCCCCAATCTGAGGCCGCGCACACCCCGCCATGCCGGAGAGGCAGGCTTTGAGAGCCTTGATAGGGGCGACCGGGCCAAAAGCAAAGCGGGCAAAACCCTGTCCTTAATCCCAATTTGCCGGTTTTGTTGACAGTTCGCCCCCTGGGACTTAGCAACGCCCTCCCGGGTGACCTTGGAGGGTGGCTTGGCCGATACCGTGACCCCGCGTTTTCTGCGCGATCTGAAAGCACCTGCCGTTGACCGCGGCCAAGTGCTGACCTTTGGCGCGGACAAACCGCTGGTGCTGGATTCCGGCAAGGTGCTGTCGCCCTTCACCTTGGCCTATCAGACCTATGGCGAGCTGAATGCCGCCCGCAACAACGCCATCCTGGTTCCCCACGCCCTGACCGGCGACCAGTTCGCCTCCGGCATCCACCCCGTTACGGGCAAGCCCGGCTGGTGGGACGTGATGATCGGCCCCGGCAAGCCTATCGATACCGACCGCTTCTTCGTGATCTGCGTGAACGTGGTCGGCGGCTGCATGGGCACCAGCGGCCCCGGCGAGACCAATCCGGAAACCGGCCAGCCCTTCGGCCTCGGCTTTCCCCTTGTCACCATCGACGACATGGTGCGCGCCCAAGCGATGCTGATCGACGATCTGAAGATCGACCAGTTGCTCTGCGTGATGGGCGGCTCCATGGGCGGCATGCAGGTGCTGCAATGGGGCTCGGCCTACGGCTCACGGGTTTTTTCGGCCATGCCCATCGCCACCGGCGCACGCCACTCCGCACAGAATATCGCGTTCAACGAAGTCGGCCGTCAGGCGATCATGGCCGATCCCGACTGGCATGGCGGCGATTACGCCGAGCACAACGTCAACCCGTCGAAGGGCTTGGCGGTGGCGCGCATGGCCGCGCACATCACCTATCTTTCGGAAGCGGCGTTGCAGCGGAAATTCGGCCGCGAGTTGCAGAATCGCGATGTGCTGTCCTTCGGCTTCGATGCGGATTTCCAAATCGAATCGTACCTGCGCCACCAAGGCATGAGCTTCGTCGACCGCTTCGATGCCAACTCGTATCTCTATCTCACGCGCGCGATGGATTATTTCGACATGGCCGCCGAGCATGGCGGCGTGCTGGCGGAAGCCTTTCGCGGCACGCGCACGCGCTTCTGTCTGATGTCGTTCACGAGCGACTGGCTGTTCCCGACAGGCGAGAACAAGCGCGTGGCGCATGCGCTGAACGCGGCCGGCGCGAATGTGAGCTTCGTGGAAATCGAAACCGATCGCGGCCACGATGCCTTCTTGCTGGATGAACCGGAGATGTTCGCAACCGTGCGCGGGTTCTTGGGCTCGGCCGCCGCTGCGAAGGGAATTCCTTAGATGAACGCGGCCGCGAAAGAAGCACGCGCAAGGCTGCGCCCCGATCTGGCCGCCATCGCCGAGATGGTGACCCCCGGCGCGCGCGTGCTCGACATCGGCTGCGGCGACGGCACCCTGCTGGCGCTCCTGCGCGACCGGCGCGGCGTCGACGGGCGCGGCATCGAGCTGTCGCGCGAAGGCG
>CAIYRG010000036.1 GCA_903928515.1 uncultured Alphaproteobacteria bacterium
AGAAGCGCGCGAGGCCGCATGGCTGCCGCTGCTGCGCAAGGATTTCATGCTCGATCCGTATCAGGTCGCGGAATCGGTGGCGTTGGGTGCCGATTGCATTCTTATCATCCTGGCGATGGTGGACGATGAAACCGCCGCCTCGCTGCAGGATGCCGCGCGCGATTGGGGCATCGACGTGCTGGTGGAAGTACATGACGAGGCGGAGTTGAACCGCGCTTTGGCGTTGCGTGCGCCGATGATCGGCATCAACAACCGCGATCTCAAAACCTTCCACATCGATCTGAACGTCTCGCTGAATCTGTTGCCGAAGATTCCCGAAGGCACGCTTGTTGTGGCTGAAAGCGGCCTCTCGACGCCGGCCGATCTGCGCCTCCTCGCGAAGAGCGGCATCACCACCTATCTTATCGGCGAAAGCCTGATGCGCTGTGACGATGTGGCGGATGCCACGCGCACACTTCTCGCCGAGGCCCGCGTGCAATGAGCAAGCTCACGCATCTGGACGACAAGGGACGCGCCGCAATGGTGGACGTGTCGCCCAAGGATGCGACCGAACGCGTCGCCAGCGCCGAAGCCGTGGTGACGCTTTCCGAACAGGCCTTCGCTTTGGTGTTGTCGGGCAACGTGGCCAAAGGCGACGTTCGTGCGATTGCACGCATCGCCGGTATCATGGCCGCAAAGAAAACCTCCGACCTCATTCCACTGTGCCATCCGCTGGCGCTTTCGCATGTCGGCATCGAGATCGAGCCCATCCCCGAGAAACACGCGCTGCACATCGTCGCCAGCGCCAAAACCCACGGCCCCACCGGCGTGGAAATGGAAGCGATGACGGCGGCCAGCGTTGCCGCTCTCACCATTTACGACATGGTGAAGGCCGTGGATCGTTCGTGCGTCATCGAGACCGTCCGTCTACTGACGAAATCGGGCGGCAAGAGCGGCAGCTTCTCGCGTGCCGATGCTACCGGAAAAAAACCCACATGATCTCGGTCGATGACGCCGTAGCGCGCATCAGCGCCGCTTTCCGCCCGCTCGAAGCAGAGCGCGTCGGCCTGGCGCAAGCGCGCGGCCGCGTGCTGGCGGAAGATGTGGTGGCGAAATTCGATCAACCGCCCTTCCCCGTTTCCGCCATGGATGGCTACGCGTTGCGCGCCGCCGATGTGGCGCAAGTGCCCGCACAAGTCACCCTGATCGGCGAAGCCCCCGCGGGCGCGCCCTATGGTGGCAAAGTGGGCGCAGGTGAGACCGTTCGCATCTTCACCGGCGGCGTTGTGCCCGAGGGTGCGGATGCCGTGGTCATCCAGGAAGACACGGACGCTTCCGATAACATCATCACCATCAAAGAAGCGCCGCGCTTGGCCGAGAATGTGCGCGTGGCGGGTTTGGATTTTCGCGCCGGCGATTCCGTGCTTAAGAAGGCTTGGCGACTGGGGCCCCGCGATCTCGCGGTGATTGCCGCCGCCGACACCGCCTATGTGAGCGTGACCAAAAAACCGCGCGTGCTGCTGGTCGCCACAGGCGATGAGCTTTCTCGCCCCGGCGAACCGCGCGCGCCCGGTGGCATCGTGGCCTCGTCCATCTACGCGCTGGCCGCGATGATCGATTCCTGGGGCGGCGATGGCATCGATTTCGGAATCCTGCCCGACAAGATGGAAGCTTACGCGCCACTTCCTGAGGCGGCGAATAACGCCGATCTCGTCGTCACCATGGGCGGCGCGTCGGTCGGCGATCACGATCTCGTGCAAAAGGCGCTGAAGCCGTTCGGCTTCGAACTGGATTTCTGGAAGATCGCGATGCGTCCCGGCAAGCCGCTGATCTTCGGCCGCCTCGGCAACACGCCGCTGCTCGGCCTGCCCGGCAACCCTGTGTCCGCACTCGTGTGCTCGATTCTCTTTTTGCGGCCCGCCATCGCGACGATGCTCGGCCAGCATTACGAAGCGCCGATCATTCGCGCCGAATTGGCGACACCGTTGAAAGCCAACGGCACGCGCCAGGATTTCATCCGCGCCCGCGTCACGAACAAAGACGGTAAGCCGAACGTGGAAGCCTTCAAGCTGCAGGATTCCTCTATGCAGGCCGTGTTCGCGCGCGCCAACGGCCTGATCGTTCGCGCCATTGGCGCACCTGCTGCCAAAGCGGGCTTGCGACCTGGTGACGTGATCGAGCAAGTGGGCACCAAGCCAATCGCCCATGTGGCCGAGCTCTTGAGCGCTGTGGCAGGCCTCAAACCCAATGTGAGCGTGCCATTCAAAATCAAG
>CAIYRG010000037.1 GCA_903928515.1 uncultured Alphaproteobacteria bacterium
CCTCCTGCACCACCTCATAAACACCGGCGGGGCAATACAGCCGTGCGGGCTCGCCATACACGGGAAGATTCACACGAATAGGAAGCTCGGCATCTTTCAGCTTCAGATGCGCGGGCTGATCTTCCTCGTGGTTGGTGTTCGACACGAACACCGATGACAATTTGTTGAAGCTCAGAACATCATCAGGCTTGGCGTATGTCTTCGGTTTGTGATCGCGCGCTACCCCTGTGGATTGCGCGTCATTCTTGCCGTGCTTCAGCGTGCCGAAAATTGAGATGCCGCCGGTGAGATAATTCACCCACATGTCGAGCCCCGCGAGGACCACGCCCAGCGCCGTGCCAAAGCGCGACCACAGCGGCTTTACATTGCGCACCAGACGAAGCTCTCGCGCAATCGCGGAACGCTCGTAGGCGTGTTGGTATTCCGACAAGCGGTCGTTGGCGCGCCCGGCCACGATGGCGTCGAACGCGCATTGCGCCGCGATCATGCCGCTGCGCATGGCGTTGTGAATGCCTTTGATGCGCGGCACGTTTACGAAACCCGCCGCACAGCCCAGCAGCACGCCGCCCGGAAAAGCCAGATGCGGCACCGATTGATAACCGCCTTCGGTGATGGCGCGCGCGCCATACGACACGCGCTTGCCGCCCTTCAGATGTGCGCCGATGGCCGGATGCTGCTTGAGCTTCTGGAATTCGTCGAATGGCGAGAGATATGGGTTCTTGTAATTCAGGTGCACCACAAGGCCGATGGCCACGAAGCGATCACCGAAATGATACAGAAAGCCGCCGCCGCCGGTGGAATTGTCCAACGGATATCCGAAGGTGTGCAGCACCAGACCGGGTTGGAAATTCTCCGTCGGCACCTGCCACAATTCTTTGATGCCGAGCCCGAATTTCTGCGGCTCGCAATGTTCGGTGAGGCCGAACTTCACCAACAGATTTTGCGTTAAAGATCCGCGCGCACCTTCGGCGAAGAAAACATATTTGCCGCGCAACTCCACACCAGGCTGATAATCCGGTTTGTGATGGCCTTGGCGGTCGATGCCGAACACGCCAGCCACGACACCCACAACGGCATCGTTCTCGTACACGATGCCGGAGGCCGCCATGCCGGGATAGATTTCCACCCCAAGGCTTTCGGCCTCGCGCCCCAGCCATCGGCACAGCTCGCCCAGCGAGATCGCGTAATTGCCTGTATTGTGCATGAAGGGCGGCATCGGCAGCCATGAAATGCCCGCCGCACCCGCTGGCCCCAGCACGAGATATTTTTCTTTTGTGACCGGAGTGGCAATCGGCAAATCGCGTTCGCGCCAATCCGGGATCAGCTCGTTCAACGCGCTCGGATCGAGCAGCGCGCCGGAGAGAATATGCGCCCCGATCTCGGAGCCCTTTTCCACCAGCGCCACGGAAATTTCGTTTCCCCGCGCTTGCGCCAATTGCTTCAGCCGGATCGCCGCCGACAGGCCCGACGGCCCACCGCCGACGATGACGACGTCATATTCCATTTTCTCGCGGGCGGTATCGGACATGGGACGCGGACTCAAAAAAGCGACTTCGGCCTATACCATATCAACTCCGTCATGGCCCGCCGAGTGCGGGCCACCCAGGTGATCGCAACCCTATGCGCTCGCAGACGCTCGCGCGATGGGTGGCCCCGACGCACCGGGCCATGACAACAAGAAGGAAACCGGCGATAAAGCGGGATGCTGATAGAGCCCCAATTCGCGACCCCGGAAATCGAAGCGCTGTGGACGGCGGATGCCCGCATCGCGCGCTGGCTGGCCTTCGAGGGCGCCCTGGCCGAGGCGCAGGGGGAACTCGGTGTCATTCCGAAAGATTCGGGTGCTGCCATCGCGGCAGCTTGCAAAACATTACGCCTCGATGCGGCGAAAATTCTGGACGGCGCGAAGGCGGCGGGCACGCCGATCATCCCCTTCACCAAGGCGCTGAACGCTGCCATCGCTCAGGATAATCCCGAGGCCGCGAAATTCGTGCATTACGGCGCCACCACGCAGGACGTGGTGGACACCGCCATGATGCTGGCGCTCAAGAACACGATAGCGCTGGTCATCGCGGAATTGGAACCGGCGATCGCACATCTGAAAACGCTGGCGCAAAGCCATGCCGCGACGCCGATGGCCGCGCGCACGGTTCTGCAGCAAGCCACGCCGATCACGTTCGGATTGAAAGCCGCCCTGTGGGCCGCTGGGCTTTCGCGCGGCCGCGCGCATCTCACGGCCTTGCGTGAGGCCGATCTGGCGTTACAGCTCGGGGGCGCGGTCGGCACGCTTTCCGTGATGGGCGCGAAAGGGGCAGAGGTCCGCAGCATACTTGCCGAGAAACTCGGCCTCGCCGATCCCGGCCTTGTTTGGCACTCCTTGCGCGATCCGATTTTGCGCTGCGCAACCGCCCTCACGGAAATCTGCGGCGCATCGGCCAAGATCGCGCGCGACGTGCAATTGCTGATGCAAACCGAAGTGGCGGAGGTCGCCGAGGAAAGCGGCGACGAGCGTGGTGGTTCTTCGGCCATGCCGCACAAGCACAATCCTGTCGACAGCATGGTGTGCGTCGCTTGCGCGCAAGTGGCCTCCGGCCTGCTCGGCTCCATCGCACAGGCTATGGTCGGCATCCTCGAGCGCAGCCCCGGCGAATGGCATGGCGAATGGATCGCCCTGCCCATGCTCACGCAGCTGGCTCATGCCGCATCGCGTTCCATCAAACTCACCGTGACGGGGCTTACCGTGGATGCCCACGCCATGGCGGACAATCTGGAACGGCTGCACGGCCTGATGGCCGCCGAGGCGTTGAGCACAGCGTTGTTCGCCAAACTCGGCAAGACGGAGGCGCAGAAGCTGGTGCGCGACCTCTCCGCCCGTGTGGTGAAGGAAAAAACGCATCTGAAAACGCTGGCTATGAATGAGCCCGGCATCAAAGCCGCGCTCAGCGACCAGCAACTCGATGACATCTTCGCGCACAAGGATGCGCTTCTTGCGGCGGAAGCCGAAACCCATCGTGTGCTGGCAATGCTTGATTAGAACCTGTCATGCCCGCCCCCGAGTTCGCGTGAAGCGCGCCCCAAGGATAAACTTCGGCAGGCATCCAGGATTAACTGTTTAGGCCAGTACGAAACGCCCGGATTCCCGCTTTCGCGGGAATGACAATCGGGGTTTATTGTCCGCCGATCTTGCCCTCGAAAGAGGCGCTTTGAACACGAACGAAAACAATCCGGAGAACGCCTCATGCCCGCTTCCAAAGCCACCACGCTCACCGTCCAACACGGTGCACAATCGCTGCACGTGCAGGTGGAGGGCCGCGACGACGCGCCCGTGGTTGTGCTGATGCACTCGCTGGGCACAAATCTGGAAATGTGGGACCCGCAGATGCCGTCGCTGCGCCGCCGCTTCCGCGTGGTGCGTTATGATTCCCGCGGCCACGGCAAATCCTCGATTCCTGCGACGCCCGCCAATGTCGAAGAACTCGGCCTCGACACGCTCGCCATTCTCGACAAATTGGGCGTGAAGACAGCCCGCATCGTCGGGCTTTCCATGGGCGGGCAAACCGCGCTGTGGCTGGCGCAGAATGCGCCCGAGCGCGTGTCGCACATCGTGGTGGCGAATTCCGCGCCCAAGATCGGCACGGCGGAAATCTGGAACGAACGTATCGCGCAGGTGACGGCGGGCGGCATGGAAGCCGTGATCGACGCCACGATGAAGCGCTGGCTGAAGCAGGAAACCCGCGATGCCGATGGCGAGGCCCTCCATCGCCTCAGGGCGATGGTCTTGGCGACCAATCCCAAAGGCTATGCCGCCGCTTGCGCCGTGGTGCGCGACGCCGATCTGCGCCCGCGTTTGGCCGAGATCACCTGCCCCTCCACGATCATTTCGGGCAGCCATGACGGCGCGGCCAGTGCGGAAGCAGGCCAGGCGGCTGCGGATACCATTCCTGGGGCTAAGTTCGTGCTGCTGGATGCGAGCCATGCCGCGAATTGGGAGCAGGTTCAGCCATTCTCGCGCGCGATGATCGCAGGCCTCGTGCGCGAAACGAAAGATGCCGACCGCTACAAGCTCGGAATGGCCATGCGCCGCCAGGTGCTGGGCGATGAGCGCATCGACAACATCAAGCTGACGCCCTTCAACGAAGATTTCCAGAACTTCATCACACGCTATGTGTGGGGCGAGAACTGGACGCGCGCCGGGCTTCAGCCGGGTACGCGCTCGGTTCTGGTGATGGGCTTGATGATCGCGATGGGCCGCTGGGATGAATTCCGCCTGCACGTGAAAGCCGCGTTCAACAACGGCCTCGACGTCGATTTCATCAAGGAGACGATCCTGGTCTCGGCGATCTATTGCGGCGTGCCGGCCGCCAACTCCGCCATGCACCATGCCGAAGAGGTGTTGAAGGAAATGGGGAAGATTTGACCCGTTCGCGCCCGCCGCGTTCCGGTAAGGCCCCCGGCGTCAATCGCCGGAGGTTTCTGACATCCGGCGCAATGGGCTCGATGGGGTTGGCGCTGAACCCGAGAGCAGCCTTCGCCGATGACGACGATGCGAATATCGTCAACGATGTGACGCTGCTCAATCCGGTCCACGTCGAAGCCATCGCCACACCGCACACGACCGAGGAAATCCTTCATGCCGTGCAAGCCCGCCATGGCGCCATCTCCATCGGCGGCGCGCGTTACAGCATGGGCGGGCAGATCGCCGAAGATTACAGCCTGCATGTGGACATGCGGAGCTTCAACAAGCCTGTGTTCCTCGATGCGGAAAAGCGGATCATCCGCGTGCAAACGGGGATGCGCTGGCGCGACGTGCAGGAGCTGATCGACCCGCACAATCTCTCGGTGAAGATCATGCCGCCTTACGCGGATTTCACCGTGGGCGGCGGGCTGTCGGTGAACGCGCATGGAAACTATGTGGGGCTCGGCCCGCTGGTCAACTCGGTGCGCGCCATTCAGATGGTGCTTGCCAGTGGCGCGGTTGTGGAAGCAAGCCGCGAGCAGAACGCGGAATTGTTTCATGGCGCCATTGGCGGCTATGGCGGCTTGGGCATTATCACCGAGGCGGAACTCGATCTGGTTCCCAACACGAAAATCGTCCGCAGCATCGATCGCGTGCCGCTCGCCGAGTACCCGGCGTTCTTCCAATCCAAGGTTCAGGGCGCGCCCAATATCGTTCTGCACAACGCCGATATCGATTTCGGCGATTTCGACAGCGTGCTTGCAACAAGCTGGAGGCGCACCGACAAAGACCTCAGCGTCACGGAACGGCTGCGGCCGGGGGGCGACGCGACCGCATTCGGCAACGTCAAAAATTGGGCGCTGGAATTGCCCGGCGCGGATCTGCTGCGCAGTGCGGTGATCGACCCGATCAATTCGCTCGAGGATGTTGTCGTCTGGCGCAATTACGAGGCGGGACTGAAGATGTCTTCGCTCGGCGATACCGCGACCTCATCGCACACCTTCGCGCTGCAGGAATATTTCATCCCGCCCGAGAAATTCGGCGTTTTCGTCAGCGACCTGCATCGGATTCTCGGCGAGAGCGACTCGAACCCCGTCAACGTGTCCATCCGGCATTCGCCAAAGGCGGCCGACACGCTGCTCTCATGGACGCGCAGCGACGTCTTCTCGTTCGAGATTGCTTACGATCAGGATTCGACATTGCGCGCGCAGACCACGGTGGGTGCCTGGACACGCCAGCTGATCGACTCCGCGCTTGGCTGCGGCGGCTCGTATTTTCTGCCCTACCAACTGCACGCAACGCCGATACAATTCGCGCGCGCCTATCCCAACCATGCGGCGTTCTTCGCGCTGAAGAACCGCCTCGATCCGAATTACCAATTCCGCAATCGGATGTGGGACAAATATTTTCCGGGGTGAGCCGAAAAGCGGTTACCGCGCCTTCTCTTCCGCTTCTATGCGCAGGCGGTTCAATTCGGAAACGTCTTCGGCGCGGTTGATGATCCAGCGCACATAGCCGTCCTCGCCCAGAATAGGCGTGTTGGTGATGGCCCAATAGCGCACTTCAAAAGGCCCGCGCTCCGGCTGCACATCGTAACGCACCGTCGGCATCACATCGGTCTTGCAGGTGCTTAAGACATTCAGCAGCGATTGACGCACCGAGGTGACGCCACGCGCGTTCCACTGGTTCGGATTGTCGGGGAAGATATCAAACAAAAAACGGCCGATGGTCTGTTCCGGCGTCGTCAGCGTCGCCTTCGCATGGTCTGCGTTCTGCGCGAGGATATTGAAAGCCGGATCGAGAACCAGGCACATGCCCGGCATCAAATCGAACACCAGCTTGAAATCGATTTCGTCCAACGGCGTGAGACGCGCCTGTTCCATCGTGGTTCGCTTCCTCGAATCTCGCGGGCAAATTTATCATAGGCACGGGCAGTGTTAATGCCGCGTTCGACACGGGTTCCGCAGGCGCACGCTCGCACTGGTTGCACGATTGCCCGATGCACCATAGGCGGATGGCACGGCGCGCTTTATAAAGGCGCTGTTCCGCCATCGCAGCTTGGGATTTTTCCAACATGACCAAAGACGAACTCACCGAATGGGCGTTGAAAAGCGGCTGGAGCGAGATCGACGGGAATCTAAGCCTGACCAAGCCGAACCAGCCCAAGACCGCTATCGTGCGGTTGGTGCTGAAAGCCACGCTCGCCAATGTCGAGATAAAGTCGCCGGCGGGGAAATGGTCGAAGATTTCGGGCGAGGCCTACAACAAGATCACCGCCGACGAGGAAACCGGATTTCCGCGCGGGCTGAAGCTCGACACCATCAACGGGTTTTCTTATCTGATGGAAGACAACAAGAACCGCGCGGTCTTCGCCAAGTTTGGGAAGTAACGCGCGGCTCTCGCCTCGAGCGCAGCTCATCTAGGTCGCTACGCTCCCAAGATGAGCTAGCGTCTTCGCCAAGTTTGGGAAGTAACGCGCGGCGGCACCAGCCACCAAGACGCCACAGCAAAGGCCGCGCCAACACAATAGATCACCACGAAGGTGGACAGCTGCAACGGCCAATAGATGGCGTTGGTGACAAGGCGCGTGAGCAACGATGGCGCTTGCAGCGCTGCGCCTGCGCGGGTTTCGAAATCGTCCTGCAGGATGGTGAGAAAGCACAGTCTGCCATCCAGCGCCTGCAACGCGACGACGGCGAGCGAGGCCATGTGCGCCGAACGCCACCAGATGTTGCGCACGAAACGCCAGTCCCGGCACGCACCCAACGGTATGGCGATCAGCCAGAAGATGTTGAAGGCGACGATGCCGAAATGGGCATATAGGATGGCGATCGCGCCGGCGGCGTAGGCGGATTCGCTGCTCATGAGGGAAGCCGCCTTTCACGCCTCAGCGTCTTGCCGTTTTCGCGGCGGTGTTGCGTGGTATGTGCGTGGGTTTTGTGACGGAATTGGGGCCTGTCATGGATATGAAAGCCTATTTCACCGGCGTGTTCGACAATAAGGTGTGGGGCGATCATCAGACGGTGAGCGGCCCCGGTTCCACGTTGGAATACACCGCCAATCTGCGCCGCGAATTGCCGATGCTGTTCGACCGCTTCGCGATCCGCTCGGTGTTGGATGCGCCCTGCGGCGACATGAACTGGATGAAGCCGGTTCTCTCCTCGCGCCCGTTCCTGGATTATACCGGCGGCGATATCGTGAAAGGCCTGGTGCAGCAGAACACCAAGGCGCATGGCCGAAAGAACATTCGCTTTCTCGAACTCGACCTCACGAAAGACGCGTTGCCGAAGGCCGATCTGATGATCTGCCGCGACTGTATGATCCATCTTCCGCAAGCGCAGATTTTCGATGTGCTGCGGAACTTCAAGAAGAGCGGCATCGGCTATCTTCTGGCGACGACCTACATCGTCGATGACAATTTCAACACCGATATTCCGATGGGCAATTTCTTTCCCATCGACCTGATGGCCCCGCCCTACAATTTTCCCAAGAACCACGTCTACGCGATCAACGATTGGATCGAGGGATTCTATCCTCGCCGCATGTGCCTTTGGGGCCGCTCGCAAATTCCGGATTTCTGATGCTGATATTCAGAACTGTCATGTCCGCAAAGACGGGAATCCCGGATTAGACATGGAAGAAGTCCTGGATGTCCGCCTCCGCGGGCATGACAAAAGGGGATAACGGCCGCGATTTACCGCTGCCTAAAATTCTGTAACCATGGCGCTTTCACGGTTTCGCATTTCGTCCATTTCTACATTTTAAAAGAGGCCATTCATGGCAGCGGGAAGAACCCGAATCCTCGTGCTCGGCGCGGGTTTCGGCGGCATGGAATTGTGCACCACGCTTTCCGAAACGCTCGGCGAGCAAGTCGACGTGACGCTGATCGACAAATCCGATCACTTCGTCTTCGGCTATTCGAAGCTCGACATCATGTTCGGCCACGCAGCACCCGACGCCGTGCGCCTGCCCTATAAGAATTTCGTGAAGCCGGGCGTGCGGCTGCTTCGGGAGACCGTGCAATCCATCGATCCCACGGCCAAGCGCGTGACCACCGACAAGGGCACGCATGAGGCCGATATCCTCGTGGTGGCGCTGGGCGCGGATTACGATTTTGACGCTACGCCGGGGCTTAAAGAGGTCAACGAGTTCTACACCGTTGCGGGCGCCACCGTTCTGCGTGACGTGCTGCCGAATTTCAAAAACGGCCGCGTGATCATCGGCGTGTGCGGCGCGCCGTACAAATGCCCGCCCGCCCCTTCCGAATGCGTGCTGATGCTGCACGATTATCTGGAAACGCGCGGTGTGCGAGCGAATTGCGATCTTACGCTCATCATTCCGTTCGGCACGCCCATTCCGCCTTCGCCTGAGACCGCCAAAGCGCTGTTGGGCGAATTCGCACAGCGCAACATCGAATGGGTGCCGCAACGCCGCGTCGCGTCCATCGACGCAAGCCGCAAAGTGGCCGTGCTTGATGACGGCTCTGAGCGGCCGTTCGATCTGTTTCTCGGCGTGCCGAAGCATCGCGCACCCAAAGTGGTGGAAGACAGCGGCCTCGCCGAAAATGGCTGGGTGCCGGTGAACCCGCGCACGCTGGCGACGAAATTCGCGGGCGTCTATGCGGTGGGCGATATCGCCAACACCGGCACGCCGAAGGCGGGACTGTTCGCGGAGGGTGCGGCGAAGGCGGTGGCTTCCGAGATCATCGCGCAACTGAAGGGTGGCGAGCCCCATCTCTATGCCGGGCAAGGCATCTGCTATCTCGAATTCGGCGGCGGCCGCGTGGGCCGCGTCGATGTGGATTTCTTCTCAGGGCCCGCGCCTACGGGAAGCTATCACGCGCCTTCGCTGGAATTGCGCGCGGGCAAGCAGGAATTCGGCGCCAGCCGTCGCGCGCGCTGGTTCGGGCTTTAAAGAACCTGTAAGCGGCAATACCGGAAAGAAGTTACGGGTTTTGCGTGGTGTTGTCGCACGCGGCTTGTACCGCATTGCGCCCAACGCGCGGCTCTCCACATGATGGGACATGGACAGCGACAGCCCGACCGGCAAGCCCGTGCATGACGTCATCACCGAGGCGATGATCCACGATCTCGTGCACGGCTTCTACGGCAAGATCCGCAACGACGCGGTTCTGGGCCCGATCTTCGCCGGTGTGATCGGCGAGGATTGGAATCCGCATCTCGCGAAGATGTGCGATTTCTGGTCGTCGGTGATGCTGATGACGGGCCGCTACGACGGCCGCCCTATGCGGGCGCATCTGCTGCAGAAAACCATTCGCCCCGAGCATTTCGGCCGCTGGCTCGCATTGTTTGAAGAAACCGCGCGCGAAGTCGCAGCCCAGGCCGCGCCGGAATTCATCTCGCGCGCCCACATGATTGCACGCGGTTTTCAGATGGGCCTTTATCACCGCGATGGCATGATCGCGCCAAGCGGGCTTTAGTTATTTCATATAGGGCTTGCGCCAATAATGCGGGGCCATGTCGTGCAACCTCACAGCGCGCCATTTGGTGTTGTCATCATCCTGCGGCACCGCGATTTCCACATCGCCGCCCCAGAACCACAGGCGCTCCTGGCACACACCGCACGCCGCGACGATGGCGTAAACGCCCGGCTCTTCACGCGTGACGCAAACACTGGCGGTGATGGGTTTGTTCTTGGCAAACGCATCACAGATCGCGCCCGTCTCGTGGCAAAGATCGACGGCGGTGTTTTCAAAGCCCGGCGCGGTGGAGACGAGGATTTCGCCATCCGCCGTATACATCGCCGCTGCGCCCTGGAAATGGCCTTGGGGAAAGCGTTCGGCAAGAAAACCGATGGCGGCGTCGATGAGCTTTTGATCGAGCGGCGGCATCGGCAGGCCTCGCGCTATTTCTTATCCAGCGCGGCGGAGAGTTCGGGAAGAATCTGAAACAGATCGCCCACCAGACCGTAATCGGCAAAACCGAAGATCGGGGCTTCGCCGTCTTTGTTGATGGCGACGATGACCTTGGAATCCTTCATGCCGGCGAAGTGCTGAATGGCGCCGGAAATGCCCACCGCAATGTAGAGATCGGGTGCCACGATCTTGCCCGTCTGCCCCACCTGGTGATCGTTTCCGATATAGCCCGCATCCACCGCCGCGCGTGATGCGCCCACGGCCGCGCCAAGCTTGTCGGCGATATCCTCGATGATCTTGAAATTCTCTTTCGAGGCCACGCCACGGCCGCCCGACACGATCACGCGCGCCGAGGTCAACTCCGGGCGTTCGGATTTCGAGATCTCGCGTCCCACGAAGCGCGACGATGAGTTTTCCCCAGCCGCCGCTATTGTCTCAATGGCCGCATTGCCGCCCTCGCCCACCGGCGAGAAGGATGCGCCGCGCACCGTCACCACTTTGATGGCGTCATTCGACTTCACGGTGGCGAGCGCATTGCCGGCGTAGATCGGCCGCACGAATGTGTCGGCGGAAACCACACCGGAAATATCCGATATCTGCTGGACATCCAGCAACGCCGCCACACGCGGCATCACGTTCTTGCCCGTGGTGCCGGCCGCACTCAGAATATGCGTATAGCTGGGCGCGAGGCTCACGATGAGCGGGGCCACCGCTTCCGCTAGACTGTTCGCGTACGCGGCTGCATCGCACAGCAGCACTTTGGTAACGCCTTGGATTTTCGCAGCGGCCTCGGCGGCGGGCTTCGCGTTTTCGCCCGCGATCAGAACGTGAATCTCGCCGCCTATGGCCTGCGCGGCGGCGACCGTGTTCTTCGTGTTGGCGAAGAGCGTGGAATTGTCGTGTTCGGCGTAAATCAGAATGGTCATTAGAGCACCCGCGCTTCATTGCGGAGCTTGTCGACAAGCTCCGCGGCGTTGGCGAGAATTTTGCCCGCCTGCCGTTTCGGCGGTTCTTCCACCTTCACCACTGTGAGGCGCGGCTTCACGTCCACGCCGAGAACTTCCGGGCTCAGCGCGTCAATCGGCTTGCGGCGCGCCTTCATGATGTTGGGCAGCGAGGCATAGCGCGGCTGGTTCAGCCGCAGATCCGTGGTGACGATAGCGGGCAACGCCAACGACACCGTTTCCAGGCCGCCATCGATTTCGCGCGTCACCTCGGCACGGCCATCGGCCAACACCAGCTTGGAAGCGAAGGTGCCTTGCGGCCAGCCCATCAGCGCGGCCAGCATCTGCCCCACCTGGTTGCAATCGTCGTCGATCGCCTGCTTGCCCAGGATCACCAGATCGGGCTTTTCCTTCTCAACAACCGCCTTCAAAAGCTTGGCGACCGCCAGCGGTTCCAGCACTTCGTCGGTAACGATATGGATGCCGCGATCCGCGCCCATCGCCAGCGCCGTGCGGATGGTTTCCTGCACCGCCTGGGGCCCCGCCGAGACAACCGCCACATCGCTCGCCGCACCGGCCTCGCGCAGCTTCACCGCCTCTTCGACCGCGATCTCGTCGAATGGGTTCATCGACATTTTTAGGTTGGCGAGATCGACGCCGGATTGGTCGGGCTTCACCCGTATCCGCACGTTGAAATCGACCACGCGTTTGACCGCGACCAGGAGTTTCATGGGGAATTCCGCTCGAAAGGACTTGTCCGAAGGATGGCCGGACTTAACGGCTCTGGCGGGTCTTCGCAAGGCGCGCCGAATTGTCGGATTTGGAGACTTCGGCTTTGGGGGTGGCGGCGGCCAAAAGCGCGGCGCAATCGGGGTCCGAGGCCAGGCCGGGGTCGATGAAGGGCAGGATGCCGGCCAACGGCGTGAGGAACGCGCCCAGGGCCACGGCGGCGCCCACCTGCGTGACGGCCTTACCCGCATTCACGCCGACCACCGGGTGCGCCAGCGTGCCTGTGACGGTGATCGGCGCCATCAGATGCAAGATGCGGAATTTCTTCGCGTGCCCCTCAAGGCTGAGGTTCAAGCTTTCCGTTTTCAAATTCACATCGCCGCCGCCGGTTGCGGTCACCACATCGGTATCGAGCAGGATGTTGTCGGCCGTCAGTGTGCCGTTCACGGCATGGAAATCGGCAACCGCGCAACGCATGTCGGTTTTGGTCTGATCGCCAGACCACAGCAGCCCCAAACCGTTCGCCACGTTGATGCCGAGCAATTCGGCGAAGGCTTTGCGGATTTCGCCATGCGGCACGACCAATGTGACATTGCCGTTGGCGACGGACGCCACCTGATGCACCGACAGGCCGCTGCCATGCAGTTTGGCACGCGCCAACACGCTGCCCACCAATTGCGCCTCGCCGCCATCTTTGGCGGGGAAGAATTGATCGAGTTTCGCGTCAGTCAGACGCATGTCGAGTTCGACAGCGGGGATATCGGGCCGCGCATCGATCTTCACATTGCCTGCGAGCTTGCCTTGGCGCAGCCGCAGCGACAGCGGATCGAGCACGATCACGCCGTCTTTCAAATTCAACGTGAGGCTGGCTTCGGTGATGGGCAGATTGTCAGCCGCCTTCACCGAATCCGCCTTGTACGTCACTGTCGCATCCATATCGCGCACACGCTGCACCTGCAGCGGCGCATCGGGCAGCAGCCGATCCGCTGATGAAACATTTGCCTTTTTTCCGGAGACCGCTTGCTTGGCAAGCTTTTCGATCTCGTCTTTTGCGCTTGGGCTTGGCGCAGTTTGCGGCGTTGTGGACGGTGCAATCTTGCCCGCACGCGAGCCGCCTAGCAACGCGCCCAGATCGTTGAAATCGAGGTTCTTGGATTCCAGATTCGCGGTCACATTGGGGCGATCCGTGGCATCGTCCACCGCAAACGTCCCGGACAAGTCGCTGTTACCGACTTTGCCCGACAGATTCTTAAGCTCGTAGGTCTGGCCGTCGCGATGCAACTGGCCCGACAGATTGTAAACGGGCGTATTCGGGAAGGCGACGCCGGTGAAATAGTAGAGATTGGCCAGATCGCGCCCCGAAATTTTGAGAGTGGTGTTGAACACGCCGAAATCGAACGGCTGCTCCACTTCGCCATTCGCTTCCATGCTGGTTTGGCCCGCGTGCATCTGCGCGGAGAAGTGATAGGGCTCGCCCGGCGTGACACTCAGCAGAGAGTCCCCGTGCATCTGCAACAGGAACGGCTCTTTGTTCAAAGCCCCCTTGCCTTCGATGAAGAAGGGCTGCGCGTCACCGCGCGTCTCGTGCGAATTGAGGCTGCCTGCGAATACCAGCTTGCGTTTGTTGTCGGCGATATTCAGCACGCCGTCGGTGATGGTGAGACTGCGGATCAACGGAAAGCGGGTGGGCTTGCTGTCATCCGAGGTCAGCACCCAATTCGCTTTGCCATCGACGCGGCGCACGAAATCGAATTTCGGCGCGGCGAGCGCAATCTGCGGAATGTCGGCGCGACCGTAAAATAGCGGCCAGATTTTGATCTGAAAGGTCAGCTCGCCGATATCGGCCATCGTGCCGGGGGGATTAGAGCCTTGCCAATCCGACGCATTGTCGATGGTGACGTGATCGGCAACCAGTGTCGGAGAAAAGCTTAAGTGCACGTGCCAATCGCCGTTGATGGCGACGCGCCGGCCCAGCGCATGCGAGGCCGTGCTCTCGATCAGCCCCTTCCAATTGGTCAGCGCGATAATGAGAACAATGACGAAAATCAGCACAGCGCCGAACAGCGAGCCGCCGAATTTATAAGGATGCTTGGCGCCCCAGGCGCGGAACCGCTCACCAGAGTTTTGGGGCGTATTTTGGGGCGCGTTTTCGGGTGCGGGGGCGGCTTCCCCGAGATCGTGAGGTTCCGTTGTCATGTTCCGTTAACGCACGAGCGGCGCTCACGCTCCCCGGAAACCCGCTAACGTCTTCTCAGGCCGTGAAAAACACGGTTTCCTGCTCGCCCTGAAGATGAATATCGAGTGTGTAGAGAGGCACGCCGTCCTTGGTGCCGGCCTTCTTCGCGATCAGCGTGGCGCGGCGATCTTCGGGGACCAGCGCCAGCGCCGGGTCTTTCGCGTTCGCGCCTTCGCCTTCGAAATAGATGCGGGTGTGAAGGCGCGTGAGAACGCCGCGCGAGAAGATGCCCACCGTGAGATGCGGCGCCTGCAAACCGCCTTTGGGCCAGAAGAGCTGTCCCGGCATGATGGTGTGGAAGTGGTACGTCCCCTTGGCGTCGGTCGGCGAACGGCCGAAGCCGGTGAAGCCGGTGTTGCTCATCAAATCGGCACGGTTGTTCGGCATATTGCCCTGCGTGTCCGCTTGCCAGACTTCCAGCACGGCATCAGGCACCGGCATGTTGTCGCCGTCGTAAACCGTGCCTTCCAATTTGATGTGCATCCCGGCAACGCCCGGCCCCGCAATGGTTTCCAACTGGTCGCGATCCATGCCGATCCGAAAGAACGGACCGACGGTTTGCATGGGTGTGATGTCTGTCATCTTCGTCTCACTCTTAAGCGCGCGGATCTTCGAGCGGCGTGGCCGAGGCCCCGCGCAGCACGATGTCCCAGCGATAGCCGGTGGCCCAATTGTCTTCCGTCGCATCCATGTCGAAATTCGCGATCATCCGGTTGCGCGCACGCTCGTCGGTCACGGAGTTGAAGATCGGATCGAACGGGAACAGCGGATCGCCCTGGAAATACATCTGCGTGACGATGCGCGACAGGAAGCTGGGCCCGAACAGCGAGAAATGGATGTGCGCCGGACGCCAGGCGTTGTGGTGATTGCCCCACGGATACGGCCCGGGTTTGATCGTGGTGAAACGATAGCGTCCTTCCGCGTCCGTCATCACACGGCCCGCACCCGAAAAATTCGGATCGAGCGGCGCGGGATGTTGATCGACGACATGCTTGTACCGGCCCGCCGCGTTGCACTGCCAAACTTCCAGCAGCGTTTCGGGTACCGGCCGGCCGCTTTCGTCCAACACGCGGCCCGTCACGATGATGCGTTCGCCCAAGGGTTCGCCTTCATGCTGGCGCGTGAGATCATTGTCGTTGGGCGCGAGCATTTCATGGCCCAGCACCGGACCCGTCAAATCCGATTCCGAATGCGGCAACAGGATCAGCGGCTTCTGCGGCGCGCGCTTCATCGTGCTGCGATAGCCCGGCGAATGGTTCGGCGGATGCACGCGCAAACTCTCGGGGTCGTAGATCGTGTCCATGGCTGTTTCCTGGGCTGTTCTATTGTTGTCGTTCTATCGCGCGCTGGCGCAAATGTCAGCCGTCGCGGGACGCGTTTTGCGGTCGCACAAGACCCTGACGCCGCACCGTTCCTGCGCTAAACTCGCCCTCGAAAGCGGCTCGGCCGCGTTGGCCAGAAGCCTCTTCGGGGGAGATTTCCGATGAAGATCTTGTGCGCCTTCTTGGCAGCGGGGTTAGCGGTTTGCGCAATCCCGGATGCTGCAAACGCCGCCGATGACGTTCCTGCTTATGTGCATGCGGCCGTGACCGATCCTGGACGGCCGCCGGAAGACATCTCGCTCGACGATCTTCGCAAGCCCGAGGCGGTGCTCGCCTTCAGCCAAGTGAAACCAGGCATGACAGTGGCGGAATTGTTTCCGCGCGGCGGTTATAACACGCGCCTGCTGTCGAAACTCGTAGGCGCCAAAGGCAAGGTCTATTCGGTCTCGCCGATGCGCGCAGGCTATCCGAGCTTGGAGGCCATCAACGCCGAGCGCGCGGAACTCATCCGCCAAGGCAAACCCGCTCCGCCCGATCCCTACGGCGCAACCGTCGCAGTGCAGAACATCGCCGAGTACGGCAACGTGGTGCCGATGCTCGAGATGTTCACGCAATATGGCGGGCAATTTTCGGTGCCCGTGCAGGTGGACGCCATCTGGTCTGTCGATGGCTATCACGATCTGCACGGTCATTTGTTCGGCGTCGCGAAAATGATGGATTCGGTGAACCGCGCCGTGTTCGCGTCGCTCAAGAATGGCGGCGTGGCTTTGGTGGCGGATTTTGCCAACGATCACGATGCGGATTTCGCAAAGGTCGAGGCCTCGAACCGCACCGACGGGCAGGCTGTGAAAGCTGAATTGTTGGCGGCGGGTTTCGTCTTCGATGGCGAAAGCGACGCCCTGGTGAACCCCAAAGACGACCACTCCAAACGCACCAGCGATCCATCGCTGAACGGCGTGATCGACCAATACATGATGCGTTTCAAGAAACCGATGAACGCGCCCAACACGGACAAGCGTCCACCGAAAGACGCCATGGACGGTTACTACGGAAACACGAACATCATGAATCGCGGAACCGTGGACGCCTCGCCGCGGCAGGAACGCCGGATGTTCTACCATGCGGACGGCACCTATCAGGAATTCGGCCCTGCCGTTTCACGCAGCCCTGTGCAATCGGGACTTTGGTATTGGGATGCGGCGGGCCACAATTGCATGCTGCATCAATATCCCGTGGACCAGAGAGGTTTTACCGTTTGTCATTCAGCCGCCCTCTATAAAAAGCCCGGTGACAATTGGACCCAAGAGCCGGCCGGTGGCGGCAATGGTCCGCCGACGCCATTCACCATCATCAAGGGCTACGATCCCTTCATAAAATAGCGGGACATCAGAACGGCAGCCCCGAGTAATTCTCGGCCAGATAGGTTTGGCCGGCTTGCGAATTGACCACCGATTCCAATTCGCCGATCTGGCGCCTGTTGTCGAACGCGTCGCCATCGTAGCGGTGCAGCATCGTGGTCATCCACCAGGAGAAATGCTGCGCACGCCAAACGCGCTTCAGACATTTTTCCGAATACCCATCCAGCCCGCATTCATCGCCGCGTGTGTAGAAATCCTCCAGCGCCAAAGCCAGCACGCGCACATCGGCCACGGCCAGGTTCAAGCCCTTCGCGCCCGTGGGCGGCACGATATGGGCCGCGTCGCCCGCCAAGAATAAACGGCCGTAGCGCATCGGCTCGGTCACGAAGCTGCGCATCGGCGTGACGCTTTTCTGGAAGATCTTGCCTTCGATTACCGGATCATCGCCCGGCACTGACAGGCGTCGATGCAGCTCGTCCCAGATGCGGGCATCTGACCAGTTTGCAATGTCTTCATCCGGCGCGACTTGCAGATACAGGCGGCTCACGGTGGGCGAGCGCATGGTGAGCAGCGCAAATCCGCGCTCGTGATTGGCGTAGATCAATTCATCCGAGCCCGGAGGCGATTCGGCCAGGATGCCAAGCCAACCGAAAGGATATTCGTGACTGAACGTGGCGAACTTCCCCTCGGGCGCAGCGTGCCGCGCGATGCCGTGGAAACCATCGCAACCGGCGATGAAATCGCAATCGATCTCATGCTCCTTGCCGCCATGGCGAAACCGCACTTTGGGGTGCGCACTATCCGCGCCTTCGATGGCATAGGCATCGGCTTCGAAATGCAGCGGCGCATTGTAACCAAGGCGCGCGGCGATCAGATCCTTCACCACCTCTTGCTGCGCATAGACCATCACCGCACGGCCGACGGTTTTCTGAAAATCGATGCGGTGCGTTTGCCCGGCGAAGCGCAATTTGATGCCGTGATGCAGCAGGCCTTGTGCGTGCATGCGCTCGCCAACGCCCGTCTCCGTCATCAGATCGACGGTGCCCTGCTCCAGCAATCCGGCGCGCACACGGCTTTCCACATAGGCCCGGTCGCGCGCCTCCAGCACGATGGAATCGATGCCGCGCAAATGCAGCAGGTGGGCCAGCATGAGCCCCGCCGGGCCCGCTCCGATAATCGCAACCTGTGTCCGCATGAGGCTCCCTGAACGATGCGCAAATGGGCGGATGACCGCCTTCGTATTGTTCTAAACCCCATGCTATAGGAGCCGCCATCGCAGCGGCAACATAGGCCGCGAAAAATCTTCCGGGAGAAGCAACATGGCGTTGAAGCCGCTGGTCATCAAATCCGCGAAAGGCAAAAGCCTCGCCATCGATCTGCATTGCCATGTGCAATCCCCGGAGGCCGAGAAGGTGGTGGCGGGCTTGCCCGGCAAGAAGGCGGAAGGCGAAAGCATCCGCGCCACACAGGGGCCCGAATCCTCGGCCTATAATATGAAGGTGCAGAACCCGAACATCGCACAGCAGCTCAGCGACATCGACCGCCGCCTCGC
>CAIYRG010000038.1 GCA_903928515.1 uncultured Alphaproteobacteria bacterium
AAGATCGGCGGGCCGTTGGGCGTTGGCGCGCTGGTGGTGCGCGATGGGATCGAGTTGTCGGCCCTTCTGCTTGGGGGTGGTCAGGAACGGCGCTTGAGGGCCGGAACGGAGAATCTTTCGGGCATTGCCGGCTTCGGTGCGGCGGCGCAGGCAGTCCGTAATGATCTAAGTGCAGCATCTCGCGTGGCCGCGCTTCGCGATCGTCTTGAAGCCGAGGCTTTGAGCGTGGCTGCGGAAGCCGTAGTTGTGGGTGCCGATGCGCCGCGTCTTGCCAACACCTCGGCGTTGGCTTTGCCGGGGATTCCGGCGGAAAGTCAGATATTGGCGCTCGATCTCGCTGGGATTGCGGTCGGCGCAGGCGCGGCCTGCTCGTCAGGTAAGATCGCGCGCTCGCACGTTCTGACGGCAATGGGTTTATCGGACGATATAGCGATGACGACCATCCGCGTCAGTCTCTCATCGACAACGACGGACGCCGACATCGATGCATTTCTTGCGGCTTGGGGCGAGCTTCGCACCCGGGCGCGTGCGCATCGCGCTCTCAAGCCTGCCGACGTGGCGTAACGGCGATGAGCGGTATTTATCTCGATCATCATTCCACGGCACCGCTCGATCCGCGCGTGTTCGATGCCATGAAGCCTTGGTTGACCGAGCGCTTCGGTAATCCCCATTCGGAAAGCCACCAACTCGGTCGCAGTGCGGCTGAAGCGGTGGAAACCGCGCGTGGCCAAGTCGCGGCGTTGATCGGTGCCGAGGCACGCGAGATTGTCTTCACATCGGGCGCAACCGAAGCCAACAACCTGGCGATCCTGGGTGCCGCGCGTTTTCTCAAAAGCACCAAGCGCCGTGTTGTCACGGTCGCCACCGAGCACAAGTGCGTGCTCGAGTCCTGTCGTGCCCTTGCCGACGATGGCTACGAGGTGATCGTGCTCGGCGTTCGCGCCAACGGTCTTGTCGATTTGGACGAACTCGCGGCTGCCGTTACGCCAGACACTGCTTTGGTCTCGGTGATGGCGGCCAACAACGAGATCGGCGTTTTGCACCCGATCAAAGAGATTGCCGCGATCGCTCATGCCAAGGGCGCGCTGTTTCACACCGATGCGGCTCAGGCGGCAGGAAAAAATCCGCTCGATGTGGCCGATGTCGATCTGATGAGTTTGTCCGGCCATAAACTCTACGGGCCGATGGGGATCGGCGCTCTCTATGTGCGCCGCCGGCCGCGCGTTCGCTTGAAGCCGGTTTTTTACGGTGGCGGGCAGGAGCGAGGACTGCGTTCGGGAACGCTTCCCGTCGCCCAGTGCGTTGGTATCGGCGAGGCCTTTGCCATCGCTCAAGCGGAAGGCGCTGTAGAAGCCAAGCGCATCGGTGCACTCCGCGATCGCCTCCAGGCGAAGCTTTTGACGGCTATTTCGGGGGCCAAGGTTAATGGTGGGGATGCGGCGCGACTCCCGGGAAACCTCAATCTTTCGGTCCCGGGTGTCGATGCACTGGATCTCATTGCCGCGGTACCCGATGT
>CAIYRG010000039.1 GCA_903928515.1 uncultured Alphaproteobacteria bacterium
CGACAAGCTCAGGGTGAGGCCGTTGCTTTTCAGCCCTCAGCGTTGAGCGTGTCGAACGAAGAGGGCGAGAGGGGGAACATGTCCCGCCATCGCAAAGTAACCTCCCATGCCGGAGGCCGCGTCGATCGCGGCACAGCCGCGCGTGGTCCGTCGCAACGTCAATTGCGCGTCGGCGAAATGCTGCGCCACGCGCTATCCGATATCATGCGCGATCTGCCGGTGCGCGATCCCGAACTCGACGGCGTCTCCATCACCATCACGCAGGTGAAGCCCTCACCCGACATGCGCCACGCCACCGTGTTCGTCGAGCCGCTCGGCGGCGAGAACGCGGATTTCGTTGTGGCAGCGCTGAACCGTGCGCGCGGTTTTGTGCGCGGCGAGCTTGGGCACACCATCACGCTGAAATTCACGCCCGAGTTGCGGTTTGTCGAAGATGTGTCCTTCCAGGAAGCACAGCGCATCGAAACGATCCTGAAATCGGATCGCGTGGTGCGCGACATCGAAGAGCCTGATCTCGACGCAGACGACACCGCGACGGAAGAGCTCGGCGAAGTGCCCAACGATGGGCGCAACGATGGCGCGTAAGAAAAAAGGCCTTCTCGTCCATGGCTGGGTGGTTTTGGACAAACCGATTGGCGTGACCTCGACCCAGGCCGTGGCGCGTGTGCGCCGGGTGTTCGACGCCCAGAAGGCAGGCCATGCCGGGACGCTCGACCCGCTAGCAACCGGGGTCCTTTGCGTGGCGCTGGGCGAGGCCACCAAGACCGTTCCCTATGTGATGGACGGCAAGAAACGCTATCGCTTCACCGTGAAATGGGGCGAGGGCCGGGACACCGACGACGCCGAAGGCAAGGTGACCGCGACCTCGGATGTGCGCCCCTCGGCGGAGGCGATCACCGCCATGCTGCCGCGCTTCACCGGCCAATTGTTGCAGACCCCGCCCAAATATTCGGCGGTGAAGGTGGATGGCGAGCGGGCCTACGATCTGGCCCGCGAGGGTGAAGAGGTGGACTTGGCGCCTCGGCCCATCACCATCCTGGAATCGCGCCTAACAGCGTTCGACAATGAGCAGGCCAGCTTTGAAATGGCCTGCACCAAGGGGTCTTATGTCCGGGCTTGGGCGCGGGATATCGCAGTGGCTCTGGGCACTTACGGCCATGTGACGGCGTTGCGCCGGACCATGGTGGGCCCGTTCGAAGAAACGACAGCAATTTCGCTGGAATTGCTGGAGTCCTTTGGGCATAGTCCCGCCGCTTTGGAGCATCTTAGGCCCTTGGCAACCGCGCTGGACGGCATCCCGGCGCTGGCTGTCACGGAACCGGATGCGGTCCGTCTCCGCAGCGGCAACCCAATTCTCCTGCGTGCGCCCCACCTGGCGCGCATCGCAGAAGAGAAACATTGGGAAGACCCGCTGGGTTCGGATTTGCAAGGTCTGACGGTTTATCTGTCGACGCAGAGAGGTGAGCCCGTAGCGCTCGCACAACTCAGCGAAGGCGAGATGCGGCCGTTCAGAGTTTTCAACTTTGGATCCGGCCAGGCTTTGAGCTGAAAGCCTGCGATCCTCAACCTTAGGGAAAATCCCGATGTCGGTGACAACCGAACGTAAGAAGCAAGTCATTACCGAATACGCCAAGAGCGATACCGATACCGGGTCGCCCGAAGTGCAGGTCGCTGTGCTCTCCGAGCGCATCAACAACCTGACCGATCATTTTAAGATGCATGCGAAGGACAACCATTCGCGCCGCGGCCTCATCAAGATGGTGTCGCAGCGTCGCCGGTTGCTCGATTACATCAAGGCGAAGGACACGAAGCGTTACGAAGCGCTGATCGCCCGCCTTGGTCTGCGTCGCTGATCCCTCAATTGCCGAACATACCGTGCCGCGTGGTGCGCGAATTCTCGCGCCCGCGCACGCACACCTTTGCGAAGTGCAACTTCGCGAAGGCGATAAAGGCCGCTTGGCCGAACGCATAGGGCGTTCGAGAGCGGCAACGCAGGCCTGGCCGCAATCCGGCGTTCAGGCGAGAATGAAAGAGAACTCACATGTTCAACATCCATCGTGAAGAAATCGAATGGGGCGGCCGCAAGCTCGTCCTCGAAACCGGCCGCGTCGCGCGGCAAGCCGACGGCGCCGTACTGGCGACGTATGGCGAAACGGTCGTGCTGGCCACGGCCGTGGGAGAGAAGCAGCCGAAGCTCGGCATCGACTTCTTCCCGCTCACTGTCCACTACATGGAAAAATTCTATGCGGCCGGCAAAATCCCCGGCGGCTATTTCCGTCGTGAAGGCCGCCCGACCGAGCGTGAGACGCTGATCTCGCGTTTGATCGACCGCCCGATCCGCCCGCTGTTCATCGAGGGCTATCGCAACGAAACGCAGGTCATCGCCACCGTGCTGTCGCACGATCTGGAAAGCGATCCCGATATCGTGGCGTTGATTGCATCCTCGGCTGCGCTCACGCTTTCGGGCATTCCCTTCATGGGCCCGATCGGCGCGGCGCGCGTCGGCTACATCGAAGGCGAATATGTGCTCAACACGCCCATCGACAAGATGCCGGAGAGCAAGCTCGAACTCATCGTCGCCGGCACGCAAGATGCCGTGTTGATGGTGGAATCCGAAGCGCAGGAATTGTCGGAAGAAGTGATGCTCGGCGCGGTGATGTATGGTCATCGCGAAATGCAGAAGGTGATCGACGCGATCATCCGTCTGGCCGAGAAGGCCGCGAAAGAACCGCGCACCGTCACGGTTGAAGATCATGCCGCGGAAGACAAGTTGATCTCGGCCAAGACCGAGAAAGAACTCGTCGCCGCCTATCAGGTGCCGGACAAGGCGGAACGCAAAACCCGCATCGACGCCATCAAGAAGTCGGCCGCCGCGGAATTGACCGGCGAGGAAGCCGGCAAGATTCCCGCCAGCCTCTACGGCAAATTGTTCAAGGGCATCGAAAGCCGCGTCATGCGTGGAGCGGTGATCGACACCGGCCGCCGCATCGACGGCCGCGATTTGAAGACTGTGCGTCAGATCAAATGCGAAGTGGGCATCTTGCCCCGCACGCATGGCAGCGCGTTGTTCACGCGCGGCGAGACGCAAGCACTTGTGGTGACGACGCTGGGCACCGGCGAAGATGAGCAATTCATCGACAGCTTGGAGGGCACCTACAAGCAGAACTTCATGCTCCACTACAACTTCCCTCCCTACTCGGTCGGAGAAACCGGCCGCATGGGTGGCACGGGCCGTCGCGAAATCGGCCACGGCAAGTTGGCCTGGCGTGCGCTCCATCCGGTGCTGCCGACCAAGGAAACCTTCCCCTACACGTTGCGCATCGTGTCCGAGATCACGGAATCGAACGGTTCCTCGTCGATGGCCACTGTGTGCGGCTCGTCGCTGGCGTTGATGGATGCGGGCGTTCCGCTGAAGCACGCCGTGGCCGGCATCGCCATGGGCCTTATTCTTGAAGGCAAGAAGTTCGCGGTGCTCTCCGACATTCTCGGCGATGAAGATCACCTCGGCGACATGGACTTCAAGGTGGCGGGCACCGAAGGCGGCGTCACGTCGTTGCAGATGGACATCAAGATCACCGGCATCACCGAAGAGATCATGAAGGTCGCGTTGGATCAGGCCAAAGACGGCCGCTTGCACATCCTCGGCGAGATGGCGAAAGCCCTCACCGGCGCCCGTGAAGAACTGGGCGAGCACGCACCGCGCATCGAGCAGATCAAGATCCCGACCGACAAGATCCGTGAAGTGATCGGTTCGGGCGGCAAGGTGATCCGCGAGATCGTGGAAAAGACCGGCGCCAAGATCAACATCGAGGACGACGGCACCGTGAAGGTGGCGTCCGCCGATCACGAATCCATCAAGGCGGCGTTGAAATGGATCAAGTCGATCGTGGCGGAGCCCGAACTCGGCGAGATCTACGAAGGCAAAGTCGTGAAGACGATGGATTTCGGCGCCTTCGTGAATTTCTTCGGACCGCGTGATGGCCTCGTGCACATCTCCGAATTGGCGCCCAAGCGCGTCAACAAGGTGACCGACGTCGTGAAAGAAGGCGACATCGTGAAAGTGAAGCTGTTGGGCTTCGACGATCGCGGCAAAGTGCGTCTCTCCATGAAGGTTGTGGACCAGGAGACGGGTAAGGAAATCGCGCCGGAGAAGGGCGATAAGCCGGCCGATGAGCAACCGGCGGGCTAATTCCCCGCGAATTATTTGCAAAGCCGCTCGCGGGCCAAAAGCTCGCGGGCGGTTTTTCTTTTGGATTCAACGCGCGCGTCAATTAACCATGATCCCGGCGTCGCTTGAGCGCGTGGCCCGCGAAGGTTACGCTGAACGCATATTTACGTTTCGTACACCTTACGAGTTCAGAGCCGTTTCATGGCGATATTCCGATTGTTGGCGTTGGTTTTCATTGTTGTCGGATTGATGCTGTTGGGCGCTGACATCGTCACCACGCTCGAAAAGGGTGGCGCACTGGCGCTGCGCTCGTTGGCCACCGTTCTGGGTCTGGTCAATGCCGATCCGAGCATGTGGGTGCAGGTGGCATTGCCGGCTTCCGTCTCGGCCATCGTGATGGTCGTTCTGGGTTGGCCCGGCTGGGCGTTTATCGGCGGTTTTGGTGTGCTGTTCGGCGCGATCGGCTTCACCCCGCGCCATCACGACCACCAATAATCGGCCCCTGCCATCGCCGCGTTCCACGGCATTTCATCACGGCTGTTAGAGACTTGCCCCGGCATATTCCCCGGTTATGATCCGCCGAATTTACCTTGGCGGATATCTCTATGGCCACGCGCGAAACTGAAACCCTGACCGTCGAAAATACCCGCGTTTCCTGCGACGGCGGCGGCACACTGGGCCATCCGCGTGTGTTCCTGGAAATGGGCGACGAGGATTTCGTCGAATGTGGCTATTGCGACCGCCGCTTTGAACTTTCCGCAGGCGCCAAAGCCCATCGCCATGAGGGTGGGCATTGAGCTCCACCCCCGGTGGGGACTTCGGACCCGGCGATCACCTCTATCTGATCGACGGTTCGGGCTACATCTTCCGCGCCTATCACGCGCTCCCGCCCCTCACGCGCAAATCCGACGGCATGCCCATCGGGGCGATCTCCGGCTTCTGCAACATGCTGTGGAAGCTGCTGGAAGATAACAAGGCGGGCGACAGGCCAACCCACATCGCGGTGATTTTTGACGCCGGCCGCACCACGTTCCGCGATGCCATCTATTCCGAATACAAAGCCAATCGCGACGATCCGCCCGACGATCTGATCCCGCAATTTCCGCTGACGCGGGACGCGACGCGCGCCTTTGGCGTTTGCTGCCTCGAACAAGAAGGCTTTGAGGCTGACGATCTGATCGCGACCTACGCGAAGATCGCGGCCGCTGCGGGCGGCAAGACCACCATTGTCTCGTCCGATAAAGATCTGATGCAGCTGGTGATCGACGGCAAGGTCGAGATGTTCGATCCCGTCAAACAGAAGCGCATCCTGTCGGCCGAAGTGGTGGAGCGCTTCGGCGTGCCGCCGGAGAAGGTGACGCAGGTGCAGGCCTTGATGGGCGATTCCGTCGACAACGTGCCGGGCGTGCCAGGCATCGGCGTGAAGACCGCCGCCGAATTGATCGGACAATATGGCGATCTCGAAACGCTGCTCGCGCGCGCGAGTGAGATCAAACAGCCGAAGCGGCGCGAGTCGCTCATCACCTATGCGGATAAAGCGCGCGTGTCGCTGCAATTGGTGACGTTGAAAGACGATTCCCCAATCACCCACACACTTGGCGATTTCAAAGCGCGCGAGCCGGCAACCAACGAGCTGGTGCCGTTTCTGCAGCTGATGGAATTCACCACACTGTTGAAGCGCATCGCAGCTAGGCTGGATTTGGGCGACATCGAAGCGATTCCTGCCGCGGCTGCCGCGCGCGAAGAGAAAGCCAAGGGTCCGCATTTGCCGCTTCCCAAAGTGGATATGGAAGATGGCGACACGGGGCAGTTGGGCGTTGTGGTGGATCGCGCCGCGCATTTGAAGCCCATCGATTATGGCCATTATCAATCGGTCACCGAATTGCCGGCACTGGTGAATGTGATCGAGGCCGCAGCCGAGAGCGGGTTGCTGGGCTTGTCATTGGAGGCCGGCGACAGCGACCCGATGACGGCGGATATCATTGGCCTGTCGCTCTCCACGGGGCCGGGCAAGGGCATCTATGTGCCGCTGCATCATCGCAGCGGTGAAGGCTTGCTCGGCGAAGAGGTAAAACAGCTCACTGAAGATCTGGTGCTGGAGAAGCTGCGGCCGCTGCTGGAATCCGAGACGATTCTGAAAGTCGCGCACAATGTGAAACTGGCATACGCGCTGTTTCTACGGCGCGGCATCCGCATGGTCGCGGTCGACGATCCGATGCTGATGTCTTATGTGCTCGATGCCGGGCTGCATGGGCATGGGCTGGAGGAGCTTTCCGAAACCTTCCTGCAGCACAAGCCGATTGCGCTCTCCGATGTCACCGGCAAAGGCCGCGAACGCGTGAAGCTGGAGCAGGTGAGCGTTGCGGACGCCACGCGCTATTCGGCGGAGAACGCCGATATCGCGCTGCGGCTGAATTGCCTGCTGAAGCCGCGGCTGGTCGCCGAACGCCGCATGCGGGTTTACGAATTGCTGGAACGGCCGCTGATTTCCGTGCTGGCCGAAATGGAAGCGGCGGGCATTCTCATCTCGCCGGATTTCCTGAGCAAATTGTCGAACGATTTCGCCAAGCAATGCGCGCTGCTGGAAACGCAAATCCACGGATTGGCGGGCGAGGATTTCAATCTCGGGTCGCCCAAGCAGCTTGGCGATATTCTGTTCGGAAAATTCTCGTTGCCCGGCGGTAAGCGCACCAAGACGGGCGCATGGTCGACCGACGCCGATATTCTGGAAGAGTTGGCAGCGCAGGGTCACGAACTGCCCGAGCGCATTCTGGAATGGCGCCAGCTCTCCAAACTCCAATCGACCTATACGGACGCGCTGCCCCAGCACATCAACACGCGCACGCATCGCGTGCACACCTCGTATGCGATGGGCGCGACGACAACCGGGCGTCTGTCCTCGACCGAACCGAATTTGCAAAACATCCCGATCCGCACGGAAGAGGGGCGGCGTATCCGCCAGGCCTTCATTGCGCCGAAAGGCATGAAGCTGGTCTCGGCCGACTATTCACAGATCGAACTTCGTATTCTGGCGCACATGGCCGATGTGCCCGCGCTGAGGCAAGCCTTTGCCGACGGGCTCGACATTCACGCGATGACGGCCTCGGAAATGTTCGGCGTGCCATTAAAGGACATGACGCCCGAAATTCGCCGCGGCGCGAAGGCGATCAATTTCGGTATCATCTATGGCATCTCCGCGTTCGGTCTGGCCAACCAGCTCGGCATTCCGCGCGGCGAGGCTGACGCGTACATCAAGAAATATTTCGAACGCTTCCCCGGCATCCGCGCCTACATGGACGAAACCAAGGCCTATGTGCGCGAGCACGGTTTCGTGGAGACGCTGTTTGGAAGGCGAATCCACATCAAGGATGTGAAGGCGGGTAATCCGTCGCTGCGTGCTTTCGGCGAGCGCCAAGCCATCAACGCCCCGATCCAAGGCTCTGCCGCCGACATTATCCGCCGCGCCATGGTGCGGTTGCCCGAGGCGCTGGCCGAGCACAAATTGAGCGCGCGGCTGTTGTTACAAGTGCATGACGAATTGGTGATCGAAGCGCCGGCCGAAGAGGCCGAAGAGGTCTGCGCATTGGCGCGCCGGGTGATGGAACGCGCGACGATGCCGGCATTGGAACTCGTTGTGCCGCTGGTGGTGGATGCCCGCGCGGGCGACAACTGGGACCAGGCGCACTAGGCACTTTCCTAGCCATCGCCCGCGCAATGTTAAATTGCCGCGCTGTGCGCGGCGGCGGGCGACAACTGGGACCAGGCGCAGCATCTCTAAGGTGCTTACGCACCCAAAGCGCGGCATCCCTAAGGCGCTACGCGGCAAGGGATGCTGGTGAAGAGATGCTAGCGAAATTGCCCGGCGGTGCGGGCTCAGCTAGGTTGGCCCTGCAGAAAAGCGCGAGAATCCGTCTGTATGAACACCATGATAAAAACGACAATCCGCTTGGCGGTGTTGACCGCATTGTGTGGCGCGCTGACCGCTTGCGAAACCGACGAGCAGCGTCTGCGCGATGCGCAGGTGGCGCATATGGTCGAGCAGCAAAAACAGGTCTGCAAAGATAAGGGGCTTGCCTCCGATAGCGATGCTTACAAGCAATGCGTCGATGAGATCGTGAAGACGGCCAAGAGCACGGAAGCGCGCCAGGATCTGAACAAATATCTCGCGTCCAATCCCTGGTCCGAACGGCCGTAAGGTTTTTTAAGCACTTGCCTGTCACGGCCCGCAAAAGCGGGCCATCCAAGTGACGCGTCACCAGCCGACGTTTCTCGCTGCGCTCGAAACGCCGGCGCAGCTTCTCTAAGGCTCACTGCGTTCGCCAAGAGAAGCTAACGAAAAGGCCCGCGATTTCTCGCGGGCCAAAGTTTTGCAAAAAGCTGCGTGTCAGGCAGGAGGCTGGCCGGGTCGCGCTTCGCTGCCCGGCCATGACGGGTTCATTAAGCGCGGCGGGTTTCGTCGTCGGTGTTGTCGTTGTCGAGACCGACAAACGCAAACAGACGGCGCACCACGTCGGCGGCGTCGAAGTGCAGCGGGTCGGCGCGGCGCTCGCGGCGCGGCGCTTCTTCACGTGCCGGCAAATCCTGGCTCACGACGAGACGTAAGTGCGGCGCGCGCGGATGGTTGCGCAAAGAAGGCGGCGGCGGGGGCGGCATGTCGATGTCGATACGCGCATCGCCACCTTCGGAAATCAGCGAGGAGGATACGAGGCGCTCAAACGTGATGGCGCGGCCGGTGACGGGGGCCACGTCGGTGAGCACTTGGGCAACGGCCAGGAAGCGTTTCGGTTCTTCGCCGCCATACGTGATCGGCATCAGAACGGTTTCGATCTCGACCATGCGGCAATCTTCGGTGGCGCCGATGGAGGTGAGGCAAAGCGGCGAACGCAGGCGGAGCGATTCAGAGAGGAGCTTGTTCAGCGAGGCGCGGCTGTCGGCGTCCCAGTGACCGAGGAAATCCGAGCCGCGAAGTTCCGCACCGTAACGGTCGCACAAGGCGGTGCCGGCCAGGCGGTACACGAAAGCGCCATCGCCGCGGGCTTCGAGCAGGAACACGTTCGGCAACAACCGTTTCAACGCGCGCGGATCGATATCGGCTTGGTCGGGAGCCAAACGGCCTTGGCGAAGACGACTCCAATATCCGACGGCGAAATGGCTGTTACGATGTTTCATGACCGCGCCTTGCTTTTCAAAGTTTTGCCCCGCGGCCGTTTCACCTGCTCCAATTTGGTTTGGGTGATGCCGCTCGGAACTGACAAAAGCGAAAGGCGTGCCAGTGGGTGGCGCGGGCAAAAAGCAAAGCAAAATCAATGCGGCCGGAATGTGAGAGCGCCGACACAGCGCTGTCTCACTCCCACGGGCCGCGGTGCAACCGTCCAAAAAGGGGAAATTGCGAGAGGAGCGGGGTGAGCAGAAGTCCCGCGCCGAAGCCGCCGACATGCGCCCACCACGCAACGCCCGGATCGACACGGCTGGAAAGGGCCGCAGAGATAAGCTGCAGCAAGAACCAGAAGCCCACGACATAGAAGGCCGAGATCTTCATCGGATACAGAAGTATGCCTAGCGGCACGATCACGGTGACGCGGGCGCGCGGGTAAATCAGAACATAGGCGGCCAGCACGCCGGATATGGCGCCGGATGCGCCCAAGACCGGGACAAGGGAATCGATCTGGATCAGGCCTTGCGCCAGCGAGGCCGCCGCACCGCAGACAAGATAGAAGACGACGAAGCGGATGTGCCCCATCGCGTCTTCCACATTGTTCCCGAAAATCCAGAGATACAGCATGTTGCCGCCGAGATGCAGCAGCCCGCCATGCAGGAACAACGCGGTGATCAGCGTCGTAAACGGCGACAGCGCGCCCGCCACCGGAACATAGCTGCCAGGCGCGAATAACGACGCCGGCACGAATCCCAGGCGCAGAATTTGGTCCTGCTGCACCGCGTTCGGCGCGGAGGCTTGCCACACATAGCCCGCCACGCAGCCGGCGATGATGGCCCAAGTTATGAAGGGCGGATGGCCTACCGGGTTGTCGTCCGAAATTGGGATCATTCGGTCCTCGAAACCAACGGCCCTTAACCCCTGTATCGATTTGGAACAATGGGCGTTCGTGATTTTCGGCCTTTTTCCAGCGAAATCCTTGGCACGAAACATGAAGCCTGCCCAACCGGCATTAAGCCTCTCTCAAGAGGGCCCGCATGCGTCGATCCGCATTCGGCATTGAAAGGACGAAGTCATGAGTTCCCATTCGCCGTTTAAACCTGCGCTCCGTATGGTTCTGGGAATCGCCGTTGCGATCCAGGCCACGCCGATGTTTCCGGCCTATGCAGGCGGCTATTCCAAGCCTTCGTCCGGCAACATGCAGCAGCAGAAGAACTGCCTTCCAGGGCAGTCGCCTTCTCCACCCGAGATCAACAAGAATATCACGATCAACAAGCCGGTCACGTTGAACAACAACGTCGAGATCAACAAGAACTTCACGCTGAACAACAACGTGGTGATCAACAAACCGGTCACGCTCACGAACAACATCGACAATTCGAAGAACATCTCGATCTACAAGCCGATCAACATCGAGAACAATATCAACGCTTCGAAGACCATCAATGTCGAGAACAACATCAACGCGTCGAAGAACATCGAGATCAACAAGACGATCAACATCAATTCGAACAACACCACCATTAACAAGACCGAAGGTGGTGGCGGCGGTCATGGCGGCGGCAATGGCAACGGAAATGGTAACGGCAACGGCAACGGGAATGGCAACGGCAACGGCAACGGCAACGGCAATGGTACTGGCACCGGAACGGGTACCGGCACCGGCAACGGCACGGGTACCGGCGGCAACCAGAACCAGAACCAAAACCAGAACCAAACGGCGACTGGCGGTGCGGGCGGCCGCGGCGGCGGCGGCACGGCCAACGGCAATGGCGGCAACGCGACGGGCGGCACCGGCAACGGAGGCGCCGGCGGCACCGGTCAGGGCAGCGCAGGTGGACTTGGTGGCGCAGGCGGCCAAGGTGGTGGCGGCGGTACCTCGAGCACCGGACCGATCACCATCACGGTTGGCGGCGGCGGCAGCGCGACCGCGAACGGCAACGGCACGGGCACCGGAACGGGCACGGGCACGGGCACAGGCGGCGCCGGCGGCACCGGAACCGGCACGGGTACTGGCACAGGCTCAGGTTCGGGCAGCGGTTCGGGTTCGGGCACTGGCGGCGGCGGTGGAACGCCGGGCAGCACGACCGTGAACAATTCGGCGACGGCACAGGCGACATCGAATGCGTTCCTAAGTGCGCATCTGTCCAACGCGGGCAATTTCTTCGCCTCGACCGGCGGTATCGGTTCCGATGCGGCGACAGCATCTGCGGTGGCGATCGGCGGCGGCAATTTCGGCACGCTCAATGTCGAAGAAGCTCCCGCTCCGGTACAGGCACAGCAGCAGACTCGTCAGGTCGAACGCGGTGTGTGCACGCAGCAATGGGCCACGGTTGTGAAAGCGGTGCACGCGGTGTGCGTCGACACGATTGGACAAGAGCATCCGGCGGTGCGCATGCGCCCTGAGACATGGATCGACTCGTCTCTGTCGAGCGAGATCTATCGCTGCCTCGAAGGTTCGCACTTACGCGTCGTGGTCGGTGACATGGTACAGAGTTCGGAAGGTTTGACCGGCGTGTATTCCAGCGGTCAGTCCCTCGAATGCCGCGCCGGAGAAGCGTTGCGTCACTTCAAGGATGGTTTGGTGAAGTGCGCCGCGAAGGAACCCGTGCCCGATTGCACCGAGCGCACCAATCTGCGCCGCTGGGGTTCGGGTGACGTGTTCTTCTCTTACGCTACCAAGGTCTGTGTCCGCACGGCGAGCGCTGCCACTACGACCACGACGAGCTATTCGTCCTCGTCTTCGAGCCAGGGCTATGGCGCCCAGAACTATGGTGGAGGCTGGTCGGCGGCGCAGACGGATCGCGACTTCTCCGGGGCCCGCGATTACGAGCGCAGCTATCAAGGCTATAGCGGTTCTTATAATCGCTAAGTGTTGTCAGTGAGTTCCGGCGTTAAGCCGGATGACATGAACGCCGCCGGTAGGGCCCTGAAGCCTTGCCGGCGGCTTTTTATTGGCTCCCTAAATTTCGGCCGGATGTCTGGAATCATACTATCTGTGTGCACTGCAAAACGCCGATTTCTGGCGTGTTTGCGCGGCCTCCGCTACATTGACGGAGGCGGGCTCGCACGACACATTGGCCGCCAATCTCAGAACAGTACCCGGAAACAGGCAGGATAATGGATTTTCAGAACACTCTCGCGCGCCGCGGCGTCGTGAAGCTCGGACTCGCATCCGCAGGGTTGGCGCTCGCCGGTTGCTCGGCGGAGCAGAGCAAGGATTTTTACAAAGGCAAAACCGTTCACATCGTGATCGGTTACGAACCCGGCGGCGGCTACGACACCTTCGCGCGCGCCGTTGCATATCATCTCGGCAAACACATTCCGGGCAATCCCACCGTCGTCGCCGAAAACATGCCCGGCGCGTCGAGCATGACCGCGACCGGCTATATTTACAAAGTCGCGCCGCAGGACGGCACGATGATCGCGGCCACAGGTTTGGCGCCGCTGCTGCAACCACTCGTCGATCCCAAGACCGCGCAGTTCGATCCGCGCAAATTGAATTGGCTGCCCTCATCGGGACAGGGCCTGACTCTGGTGATGGTGAAGAGCACGCTTCCCATCAAGACCTGGAAGGATTTGCAGACCACCGAAGTGCATCTCGCGGGCTCCGGCGCGTTGGGTCAGAACACGCTGTTCACGCATGTGCTGAACGCGACGCTGCACACCAAGATCAAACTGATCCATGGCTTCGCCGGCACGGCGGGCGAAATGCTCGCCATCGAGCGCGGCGAAGTGCAGGGCCATCCCGGCTTCATGTGGTCGAGCTTGAAGACGATGCGTCCCGAATGGGTGCGCGACAAGACGGTGCGCGTGTTGCTGCAATATGGCGGTATGACACCGGCGCCGGATCTGCCCGATGTGCCGTTCGCGCGCGATCTCATCACCGACCCGGACGACAAGTTGTTGTTCGACACCGGCGTGGCGTCGCTGCAGGTCGTGCGGCCGTTCTTCCAAGGCCCGAACGTGCCGGCCGATCGCGTGGAGATCATGCGCAAGGCGGTGATGGATACGTATAACGATCCGGAATTCCTGGTGGACGCGAAGAAATTGTCGATCGACATGAACCCGCAAGACGGCCAGTCGGTGCAGGACTTCATCACCAAGACCTACAGCGTGCCGCAAACGGTGATCGACAAATTGCGCCAACTCTACGCGTTGCCGGAAAGCTGAGTCTTTCGAAAGTGAATATGAAAACGGCGGGCCATGTGCCCGCCGTTTTTGTGTGTCCGTTGGCATCTAGCCGATTTTAAGGGCCACGTTTTTCCAGACGCTGAGTACAAGCTGGTCGTTACTTAACGCCGGTCAATCGCACTGATGCGGTAAGAGCTTCCAGCGCAGAGGTTTGCGCGGGTAGTATATCGGCCTTCGTCGTGGTGCTCAAAATGGCGACATGCGAATCGTCGATCTTGTGGATCATGATCGCCATATTCAGGTGCGTGTCGTCGATGACCAGGTCCGAATAAAAGACGTCGGCGGTGTAGCCCGCAATCGTTCCAGACCCTGTCCTCGAATAGGGTGACGCATCCGCCGCTTGAAAGAAGCTGACCGCCATTTCTGTCGTCGACATGGCGCCGGCATCGGTGATGATCATCAGTTGCATCGTCGAGGCGTGATCGTTCGCCACAAACTCGGCGTTGCCGTATTGATCGTAAATGATCATCCAGCCGGACGGCGCATCAAATGCGAAGGCCGGCTCACCCGTTGCCGGAACCCGTACCGTCTCTGCACGCGATGTTTGGCTGCTTGCTAAAACAACCAGCGTAAGCAAGAGCAAGAACCGCAAACTGCGGACCATGAAAGGCCCTCCCCCATCGCCGCGGTTACAGTCGCCACAATAGAGACCTTTTCAGGTCTCCCCTTGGGCACTGTAGCCCTACCGCGATGCGGAAATAAAGGAAGGCGCGCCCCGGCTTAAACGCTCGGGATGAATTTCAAGCCCGGCAAGAAATCGCCCAGCACGGTTGCCGGCCACGGGATCGACAACAACCAGTCGAACACGAACCAGATCAGCGCCGTCATGGCTACGGCCACCGGGATCACAACGCGCCACTTCTCTTTGCCTTCCACACGCATGAGCGCCACGATGAACAACGGCACGGTGGGAATAAGGCCGATGGTCGCCATCGACACGAGGAAGCCGATCATCCAGCCGAAGAACAGCGCAGCGCGGCCCACCAGTTCACGCGGCGGCAGATGCGAGACGTTGCTCTTGATGTCCATATGGATCGTTTGCGTGACTTCTTGTCTGGCCTCGCCGCCGGTTTCGGCCAGCACAGGCTTTTGGCGGCGGAAGATGTCGTAGATCAGCGTCAGTGAGCAGAAGAGGCAGGCCGCACTTCCCACGATGGTGGGAATGATGCGCGCCAGTTGCGGCCAAGTGGATGCTTCAACCGTCATCACGATGAACAGGCAGAGCAGACTTGCGGGCAACAATTGCACGGCCGAGAAATGCGGCTTGGTGAATCCCGAAAACAGGCCTTTCACGCCGCCGTTGGATTTCACGTTCTGCAACAACGGGCGGAACAGGCTGAGTGCGGATAGCGCGAACATGCCGATCACCACGGGATGCGTCAGCCAGCTCGTGCCGTACGCTTGGATCGAGATGAACATGTTGCGTTCGATGGTGGCGCCCAGGATGAAGCCCAACACCAGCGGCGGGCGCGGCCATTTCGCGTGCTTGAGAACCCAACCCAGAATACCGAGCGCGATCAGCGAATAGAGGTCGCCCCATTGGCGCTTGCCTTCGAACGCGCCGATGTTGATGAGGCACAGCACGCAAGGAAGGATCAGCGTGTAGCGCAGTGTGGTGAGCTTCGCGAATTGTCCGCTGAACGCGAAGCACAGACCCGAGCCCAAGATGTTGGCGATCGCGATGCTCCACACCATCGAATAGGTGATGTCGAGATGCTTGGTGATCATGTCGGGGCCGGGATTAAGCCCGTGCATCAGGAATGCGCCCAACAGAATCGCCATGCCCGCCGATGACGGCACACCGAACACGACGGTGGGAACAAGGCCGCCACCGAGACGCGAATTGGTCGCCGATTCCGCCGCGATCACGCCGCGCACGTCGCCGGTGCCGAAGGTTTGCTGCGCGCCTTTTTCAGTGCGCAACGCATGGCCGTAGGAAATCCAATCGATGACCGAGGCGCCGATGCCGGGCACCGCGCCCATCGCCGCGCCGATCCAGGAGCAACGCAGCACCAAGAACCAATGGCGGAAGCAATCCTTCGCGCCTTCGGCGAGGCCTCTGCGCGTGTCGATGATCGGGGCGTCGGAAATCTTGGTGCGGCCGATGAAGAGATCGCACAATTCGGGCAGCGCGAAGATGCCGAGTGTGAGCGGCACCAGCGGGAACCCGTCCCACAGATAGAGGCTGTCGAAGGTCCAGCGCTGCGTGCCGGTTTGCGGATCGGTGCCGATCATCGCGATCATCATGCCGAAGCACGCGGCGGTGAGACCGCGCAGCGGCGCGTTGCCGGAGAGAACGGCGACCATCGAAATGCCGAACACCGCGAAAGAGAGAAGCTCGGGCGAACCGAGCGCCAGCACCAGCGGACGCAAAACGGGAAGGCTCACGCCGAGAAGCAATGCGCCAAACAAGCCGCCGATGAGTGCGGACATGTAAGAGGCGGCGAGCGCGCGGCCGGCTTCGCCGCGCTTGGTCATCGGGAAGCCATCGAGTGTGGTGGCCGCCGAGGCCGCGTGGCCCGGCGCGCCGAGCACGATGGCGGAGATGGGATCGGCGGTGGTGGTGGCCGCCGCCAAACCGAGCAGCAACGCGAATGCGGTCGGCGGGTCCATCGCATAGGTGAAGGGCAGAAGCAGCGCGGTGCCGGCAACGCCGCCGATGCCGGGCATGATGCCGAGCGCCAGGCCCATGCACACGCCGCTGAACAGATAGATCAGGCGGTGCGGGTCCAGCACAATGAACAGCGCCTGGCTCGCCGCGTGAAGAACATCACTTTCCATGAATCCCGCCTGTTTCCCCGAATCTTCTCAATAAGGGGCCTTCTGCAGCCCTCTCACGGAAGGCGGCCAATCTATGAAGAATCACCATCCTCCAGCAAGGCGGCATTTACGGTGGAAACTGCGGGATTGTGCCGCTTGCAGGCATTTGCACTCTTAGAACCATGCCAAGCGGCGTGCGCGGTTGGGTATTCGGCACAAAGAAAAGGGGGAGAGCTTTCGCTCTCCCCCTGAAGGCCTGCGCAACCCCCAACGCTTGCCGCGCAGGCGAAAGGCTGATGGGTCGATCAGTTCCCCGTCGGGTAGTGGATGATCTGGGCGGTGTTGCCGACCGCCGTCGCCGTGGACTGAATGCCGCCGCCGATGTTGAAGGCCGTCGCGTTGACGTTGGCAAAGGTGCCCGCGCTGTTGCTCTGGATGTTCGTGACCGGGAAGTGCGTGGCGTTCGAGTCCGCTTCAAACTGGTTGCCGATCGACATGGCGCCCAACACGACGCTGCCCGAGACGTTGCCGACTTCGGCGTTCGTCGTCGCCACCGGATCGCTGGCGTTGCAGCTCTGGCTCGAATGGATCTGCGTGATGTTCGGATCTGTCGAAACGCTGGCGCCGTTGCACAACGAGGTCGAGGTGAACTGCGCGGAGCCGTTAACGCCGTTGACGTTGGCGTACATCATCGATCCGATATTGCCGGTGTCCACCTGCTTGTTGGTTACGTAGCTGTCCTGCATCGTCAAGATCTGCGCCGTGTTACCGACCGCGGAGGCTGCGCCGATGGCGTCGCCGTTGACGTTCGTCACGGTCAGATTGTTCGTCGACCACACGGTGTTGAAGTTCATCTGGCCGTTGACGATTGTCGCGTTGCCCTGAGAGCTGCTGCCATAACCGGAGCCGGAATTGCTGTACGGATATTGCTGCGTCTGCGTGTCCGATTGATCGCCGTAATACTGCTGTTCGTAGTTGTAGTGGCCTTGTTCCGCGCCGGTCACATCATCAGCGGTTTGTGCCGCGCAGACCTGAACCATTGGGATCAGCAGAGCTGTAGAAGCTATAAGGATTTTGACGAGACTGCGCATTGTTAGGCTCCTGTGCGTTGGAATAACCGGGGTTGTAAGTGCCGTAGGACGAATGAGGCTGAGAAGCTTCCGGCAGAGGCGCATAACCTTGCGCGGGAGCCGGTGCGTAACCTTGGGCCGGAGCCGGGGCATAACCCTGATAGGCGGGCGCCGGTGCGTAGGCTTGAGCCGGTGCGTAGCCTTGTGCCGGCGCATAACCTTGCGCAGGTGCATAGGGCGCACGGTTGGCGTTGTAGCCGTCAGCGAGCGGATCGTTGTTCTGGCACTGGCTGAAGCCCGTGCCGTACAATTTCGAGACCATCTCGACGACGGCGCGTTCGATCACCGCACGCACCGCGAGCTGAACCGGCTCGAGAGCGCTGTCGCCGACATCGGCGTCGATGATGTGCGTGCCGAGCACGTCGAACACACCGGCCTGATATTCGCGGCCGACGATCTGCTTCTGGTATGAAATCACATCGACGACTTCGAGTGTCTTGGTATCGACCAAGCGCAGGTCGAGGCCGACATTCATCACATAGACTTTGTAGTCGAGGCTGCCTTTGGCGGAAGCTGTCGACAGACCTGCGCCGAAGGCGTCCGCGCCCTCTGAACGGATGTTGAAGTTCAGTTCCGTGATGCCGCCGACGAGATAGAAATCCGAACCTGGGATCGAGCCCGCCACGATCTTGCGATAGCCGTCCTGCTGGGCAGGGCCGCCGATCAGCTTGTTGTTGGCGTATTTGAGTTCGAGTTCCGCGACCGAGGTGTCATAGCGCTCGACCAGATGCGCACCCGCCTTCGACAAAGCCGAGATCGCCATGAGCGATGCGCCCTGCGTGATCTTGCGGCCCGAGCCGTCGGATTC